>DASPUU010000136.1:0-8854 GCA_035622755.1 Myxococcaceae bacterium | reverse complement strand
GCCGGGGTGGCCGGCTGCTCCGGCTCCTGGACCGGCTTGCCCTCGGTCTCGGACGTGTCCTGCTCCTCCGGCGTGTCGGGGGTCTGGGCGGCGGCCGGCGTGGCGATAAGCGCGACGGTGGTCAACAGGGGAGCGATGCGCATCACGGATTCCTTGGAAGCGTCGAGAGGCGGACCTGGGCCTGGGCGGCGGCCGCGGTCCCCGGGAAGTTCTGCACCAGGAGGGCGTAGGTGGCGCGCGCCTCGGCCGGCTGGCGGAGCCGGAGGTGGACCTCCCCGAGCTTGAGCATCGCGTCCTGGACCACGTCGCCGGCCGGATAGCGCTGCACCACCAGCTCGAGGAGCTTGGCCGCGCGCGCCGGGTCCCCTCGGCCGAGCTCGCCCAGGGCGGCGTAGTAGAGCGCGTCGTC
This sequence comes from Myxococcaceae bacterium, assembly GCA_035622755.1. Classification (GTDB taxonomy): domain Bacteria; phylum Myxococcota; class Myxococcia; order Myxococcales; family Myxococcaceae; genus JADGRA01. The sequence goes on along the minus strand of DASPUU010000136.1, from coordinate 8,445 downwards.
CGCCTTGGGATGGCGCGGATAAGCGTCGGCGAACCGCTTCAGCCGCTCGATGCCTCCGCCCACGTTCCCGGTGCGGAGCGCCTCCAGCCCGGCCAGGTATTCCTGGTCGACCGAGCCGCTGGCGGCCGGAGACGAGGCCTCGGCGGCCGCCTCCAACTCCTCGCGTACGACGGCCTCCGGCTCCTGCACCGGCATGTGCACGTCCAGGGGTGGTGCGGCCTGGGTCTTCGGCTTGAGCTTGACCACGGTGAGCTCGGGGAGCGCGTCGACCGGAGCCGGAGTCGGAGCCGCAACCGACGCCACCGCCGGGGCCGCCTCGGCTCTGGCGTCGGCCGTCCGCTTCGCCGCCGGGGAGGCCTCCAGCGCGCGCTCCTGCTCCAGCGTCTGCACGCGCCGCTCGAGCTGGGCGTTCTCCCGCTGCAGAGCCTGGACCTGCTCGGTGAGCGCCTGGACATCGCCGCGGCTGGCCACGTCGGTGGCGCACCCGCACGCCAGGACGAGGGGCAGGACGTGGAGACGCATGGCGACACGTCGAGGATAGGAATCCGGCGAGAAGAGCGTCAAGAAAGCGCCGCCGGGGCGACGAAGGCCAGGTGCCGGCCGGTGCGGCCGCGGTCGCGGCGGTGGGAGAAGAAGCGCTCCGCGTCGCAGGCGGTGCAGTCGGCCAGCACGTCGATGTGCTCGGACAACAGGCCTGCATCGCACAAGGTGGCCCGCACCGCCTCCGGCAGGTCGAGGTGGGGGCGCCCGGCGCCGGAGCGGAGCACTCCACTGCCGAAGGCAGCGCCGAACCGCTCACCCAGGTCGTTTCCGACCTCGTAACAACAGGCCTGGATGCACGGTCCCACCACCGCCCGGAGCGCGGCGGGACGCGCCCCGGCTCGCTCCAGGACCTCCACCGCCCGCGCGGCGGTGCGCAGGAGCGTCCCCCGCCAGCCGGAATGGACGGCGGCCACGCACCGGCCGTCCTCGGTGGAGAGGAGCACCGGGACGCAGTCGGCGGCCTTCACCCCCACCCAGGTCCCCTCGGGGTCGTCGGTCCACACGGCGTCGCCCTCGGCCGGCAGTCCGGGCACGGCACGCACCACGCGGTCGCCGTGCACCTGGCGCACGGTGACCAGCAGCTCCGGCCGGAGCCCGGCCGCCCGCGCCACGCGGCGGACGTTCTCCGCGACCCGGTCGGGTGAGTCCCCCACTCCGTCGCCGATGTTGAGGGAGGCGAGCGGACCCTCGGACGCGCCCCCGCCCCGGAGCGAGAAGCCGTGGGGAACGTGGAGCAAGGGCGAGCGCAGGAGGTGGAGCGGTGTCACGCGGCACTCACCCTAGCGCAGTGCCCGCACCGAGGCGTGCGGACACGGGGGAGGATGTCTTTGACAGCCATGTCGTCGGAGCGCTCACATGCCGGCCCCTGTGCGCACCATCGCCCAGAAGCTGCTCGGCAGCATCGGAGTCCCGGCCCTCCTCGTCGCGCTCGCCGCGGTCGGCGTCCTCGCCCTCCGGGCACGCGCCGCGGCCGACTCCGCTGCCGAGCAGGTGGCGGTCCAGGTCGGGGAGCTCGTTGCCGCCAGCCTCTCCCGCGCTGTCCGGGGCCAGCTCCTCGGGGCGTGGGAGGCCCATCCCGGCGTCGCGGCCACGGTCCAGGCCGGCGCCGCCCTGAGCGGGGTGAGCGTGGTCCGGATCGTGGGGCCCGATGGACGGGTCGCCTGGTCCTCGCTCCGCCAGGAGCTCGGGGGGCAGGCCACCGTGGATGCCACCGCCGGAGAGGGACGGCTGGGCGCCGCTGAGGGGCGGGTGTCCCTGGCGCGCTCGGTGGGAGGCGGCGAGTGCGACACCTGCCACTACGGCATCGCCGGCCAGGTCCAGGTCATCGTCGACAGCCCGAAGAGCCAGCCGCAGCTCACCGGGGCGATCCAGGCCGCCGTGGTCGGCGTCCTCTTCGTCTCGGCCGCGCTCGCCCTCTCCGCCACGCTCTCCCTGCGCCAGGTCCTGACCCGTCCGTTGCGTCGGCTGGCGGGGGCGATGGCCCGCGCCGCGGCGGGCGACCTCTCGGTGCGCGCCGAGGTGCGCGGGGAGGACGAGATCGCCCAGCTCGGCCGGAGCTTCAACCGGATGCTGGAGACCGCGGCGCGGCTCGAGTCGGAGGGGGTCGACGCCCGGGGCGGGCTGGCCCGGGCCCAGCAGCAGCTCTCGCTCCAGGGAGAGCTCGAGCGCGCCAATACCGAGCTCTCCCGCCGGTTCACCGCCCTCTCCCTCCTGTACCACGTCTCCCGCTCGCTCAATGCCACGCTGGAGCTGCCCGAGCTCCTCGGCCGGATCAGCAGCCTGGTGACCGAGCGGCTACGCATCGAGCACTTCTCCGTCCTCCTCCTCAACCCCGAGGGACGTCTGGAGGAGGCGGCCTGCGTGCCGCCCCGCGCCTCCGGGACACGGGCCGTGTTCCGGATCGGCGAGGGGGCGGCCGGGCGTGCGGCGGAGTCCCAGCTCCCGGTTTACCTCCCCGACCTCTCGCGGGCCGGAGACGCGCGGCCGCTCGGACCGCCCACCGGCTCGCTCCTTTCCCTCCCGGTGGTGCACCAGGGCCGGCTGCTGGGAGTGCTCAACCTCCAGCGCTCGGCCCCCGAGGCCTTCGCCGCCGAGGAGGTCGAGCTCCTGGCGGCGGTGGCGGACCAGGCCGCGATGGCCATCCAGAACGCGCGCCTCCACGCCGAGACGGTGGCTCTCTCCATCACCGACGCGCTGACCGGGCTGGCCAACCGGCGCCACCTCTTCCGCCAGCTGGAGCAGGAGGTGGCCCGCGCCGCGCGCTTCCGCACCCAGGTCTCGGTGGTGATGCTGGACCTCGACCACTTCAAGCACCTGAACGATGCCTCCGGCCACCTCGCCGGAGACGCGGTTCTCCGCCAGGTGGCCGAGGTGCTCCGCGGTCAGGTCCGCCGCGTCGACGTGGTCGCCCGCTACGGCGGCGAGGAGTTCTGCCTGGTCCTTCCCCAGGTGGGCAAGACGGACGCCGTGGAGGTGGCGGAGAAGCTTCGCCGGAGCATCGCCGAGCAGGCCTTCGGGGCCTGGCCGGCCGGGCACATCACCGCCTCGGCCGGGGTGGCTCACCTCCCCGGCGATGCCACCACGCTGGAGGGGTTGCTCGAGGCAGCGGACGCGGCGCTCTATGCGAGCAAGCACCGCGGCCGCAACCGAGTCACCGCCTTCGAGCCCGGGCTGGAGCAGGCGGCGAGCTGACTCCTCAGGGGACCTCGAGAGCGAAAAGCCGGGTCGGCGGCGGGTCCCCGGCGCCGACCTGCGCCCGGAGGAGGATGGTGCGTCCTGGCTTGGCGGCGCGGAGGATGCGCGACAGGTCGCCGGCGCTGGTCACCACCTGGCCGCCGGCCTCGATGATCAAGGTCCTCGGCTCCAGGCCGGCCTTGTCCGCGGCCGAGCCGGGCTCGACGGCGGTGATCCACGCGCCTCGGGGGAGCCCCTGCGCCCTGGCCTGTTGCGGGCTGGGTGTCTCCAGGGTGAGCCCGAACTGCTCCTTGCTGCTCTCGTCGCGCGGCTCGCGGTTCGGGGGCCCGCGCTGCGAGACTTCCTCCTCGCCGGGACGGGTGGTCAGCGTCACCTTGACCTCCCGCGGCTTGCCTTCCCGGTAGAGGGTCAGCGTCACCGCGGCGCCCGGTGCACGCAGGGCGACGGTGCGGCGCAGCTGATCGTCGGAGGTGACGGGCTGGCCGTCGATCTGGGTGACGACGTCATCCTGTTTCAGCCCGGCGCGGGCTCCGGGCGTGTCCTTCTGCACCTGCGTGACCAGGGCTCCCTGGGCGGTGGGCACCCCGAGCGCCCGAGCCAGCTCGGGCGTCAGCTTCTGAAGGCCGATGCCGATGTAGCCGCGGGTCACCGAGCCGTTCTTCTCCAGCTGGGGAAGGAGCGACTTGGCCATGTTGCTCGGGACGGCGAAGCCGATGCCCGCGCCTCCGCTGACGATGGCGGTGTTGATGCCGATGACCTCTCCGCGCAGGTTGAAGAGCGGCCCGCCGCTGTTGCCCGGATTGATGGCCGCGTCGGTCTGGAGGAAGTCGTCGTAGGTGCCGGCGTGGAGGTTGCGCGCCTTGGCGGAGAGGATCCCCACGCTCACGCTGCTCTCCAGGCCGAACGGGTTGCCGATGGCCACCACCCAGTCCCCGACCCGCATGGCATCCGAGTCCCCGAGCTTGAGCACGGGAAGGTTGGCCGGTGGGTTCTTCAGCTTCACCAGGGCGACGTCGGTGGGCGGGTCCCTCCCGAGCACCTCGGCGTCCAGCGTCCGTCCGTCGTCCAGCTTCACCCGGATGGAGGTCGCCCCGTCGACGACGTGGTTGTTGGTCAGCACGTAGCCGCGCCGGTCGATGATGAAGCCGCTGCCCTCGCCCTGGCGGATCTGCGGGGGGAGGTTCCCCGTCCCGCCGCCGAAGAACTGCTCGAAGAGCTCGCTGCGGTGCCCGGGCAGCTTGGCGGTGACTTGGACGTTGACCACCGCCCCCTTCACGCTCTCGGCGAGCGGGGCGAAGGAGGGCAGCTGGGGGGCGACGGCCGCGGCCGGCGCCGGGCTGGGGGCGGCCGGCTGATCGGCGTGGGCCGCCGGCGAGGGGGCGAGGACTGCGCTCGCGCCGCCGACGGCCAGGGCGCCGCCGACGACGAGGAGGAGACGGCGAAGAGAAGCGTTCATAGATGACCTTCGAACAGTCGGCCGACGCGTGTGCTTCCCGGCGGCCGGTCACGCATCCGCAAAGACCCGGAAATCCAGGTCCGGAAAGAGGATGTCGTCCCGGAGCGCCCGTTCCCGGAGGCCCGGGTCGGCCGGCCGTCCGGCCGCCGTGTCCAGCAAGGCCCAGAACTGCGCCAGGTGCCCCTCCACGCGCGCGCGCGCGTACCCGCCGAGGGAGCCGGCCCGCAGGATGAAGGGGAAGTCCGAGGACTGGGCGAGCAGGAGCTCGCGGGCCGCCTGGTCGAGGAGGCGCCGGGCGCCGGGCCGGGGCGGCTCCGGGGCCCGCGCCCGCTCGACCAGCGCCCGCGTGGCCCGGTGGACCTCCGGGACGATCCAGTCGTTGCTCGGGTCGAGCCAGGTCCGGGCGCTGCCCTCGCTGCCCCAGGTGCTCTCCGCTGGCGCGCCCTCCTGGGCCTCGGGGAAGCTGGCCAGGTCGTCGGCCGGGGTCGAGGTGCGGAGTCCCGTCGACGCCGCCTCGCGCAGCACCGATTCCAGGAAGGCCGGCCCCTCGTGCCACCAGTGTCCGAAGAGCTCGGCGTCGTACGGGGCGACGAGGACCGGCGGACGCGCCAGCCTCGGAGCGAGCGCTGCCAGCCGCTCGCGGCGCCTCTGCACGAAGGCCCGGGCGTGCTCCTGCGCCCTGTGTCGGGCTGCCTCCGGCTGGTAGGCCAGCTTCTCCCCCGACCGCCCGGTGACGCGGTGGTAGCGCAGGCCCAAGGGCCGCGGCGTATCTCCCGGAGCCAGGACGGGAGCGAGCGCCTCGGCGGGCAGCTCCCGTCCTGCGTCGCGGTGAAAGTCGAGGTAGGCCGGATGGGAGGGAAAGCCCGACTCGGCGCTCCACACCTCCTCGCTCGACTCCGGGTCTCGGCCGAAGACGGCGACGCCGGCGGCGGTGATGAGCGGTGCGTAGACCGAGGCGAGCGGACGCGGCTCGGCGAGCTGGATTCCGCGGGCCTCGAGGAAGGTGAAGCGGAGCTCCTCGTGCGCCAGCACCTGCTCCACGCCCGGGTGGTAGGCGCACTCCGGCAGCCAGAAGCCCGCCGGCCGCCGTCCGAAGCGCCGTGCGTGCTCGGTCACGCCCAGCGACACCTGGACCCGGATCGCCCCGGGCAGGTGGCGGAGGAGGGGGAGGAAGGCGTGGGTGGCGGCGGTGGTGACCAGGTCGAGCAGGCCCGCTCTCTCGAGCCGGGCGAAGGCGGAGGGCAGATCGCCCCGGAAGCGCTCTCCCCACAGGCGCAGGACGTGCCCGAGCCGGTCGCGATGGTAGCGGGCCACCGGCCCCAGGGCGGAGTCCTTCGCCGTCCGGCGCACCTCGCGCTCGGCCAGGGCGTGGTAGGCGTGCAGCCGCTCCTCCACCTGGCGCCGGAGCAGCGGGTCGTCGAGCATGGCCAGCAGCGTGGGACTGAGGCTCAGGGTCAGCCTGGCCGGGACGCGGTCATCGGCCAGGCGCCCGAGAACCTCCAGGAGCGGCAGGTAGCAGCCGGCCACCGCCTCGGGGAGCCAGTCGGCCTCGAGCGTCCGCCCTTCCGGATGGCGGACGTAGGGCAGGTGGGCGTGCAGGACCAGCAGCAGCGCTCCGGAGGAGGTGGGGCGCGTGGGGGCCAAGGTTCAGGGACGGCCCGAGCTGGGGCCGCCGCCGGGGCCGCCTCCACCCCGCCAGTCCAGGCTCGCCGGGAGGTCGATGCGCGCCGGGGAGCCGAGCGGCTCCGAGCGGGGCGCCACCGACGGCCCGGGCGGAGCCCTCTGCCAGCTGGCCAGCGACCGGTCCCACGGCACGCGCCGAAGGCGCACGTCGAGGGAGGAGGAGGGCACGGCCGGCGGCAGGGTGAGCGGGAGGCTGCGCCGCCCGGTGGGGCGGGCATGGCCGTCGTTCCCCGAGAGCCAGGCCTCCACCCGGTAGGTATGCCCGGGCGAAAGACCCTCGAGGTAGGCGCTGCGCCGGTCGAGCGGCACGGCCGCCGTGCGGACCAGGGTGTCCTCCTCGAAGAGGCGGAGGACGACCCGCGGCTCGGCGAGCCCGAGGGCCGCCCCGCGTTCGAGGTCGCGGCGAAAGTCCCAGAAGACGAAGAGCGTGGTCGGGTCACGGGCGAGGAGGTGCGGCGCCTCGCCCGACGGGGGAGCACCCGGCGGCGAGGGCGACGGCTCGGCGCGGACGGCGGGCGGGGGCGCCGCGCTGCGCCGCCGGCGGCCCTGGCGGGGGACCTGGAAGAAGCCCTCCTCGACGGGGGCCTCCCCGGGCCGACCCTCGGCCGGCGGACGGCCCGGAGCAGGAGGGGGGGACGTTCCCGCGCCGACCGGCGACGGCACGGGCCCCTGCGCCGGGGTGGCCGGGGCAGACCCGGCTGCCCTCACCGGCGCCCGCGAGGCACTGCGGCGGAGCGCGGCCAGGAGCTCGCCCCGGCTGCGCAGCCCTCGCCCGCGGCCGCCCAGCTCGGCCCGGGCCAGGGCCAGGAGGCTCTCCGTGTCCAGCTGCTCGAGCTCGTCCCGGGTCATTCGGCAGAAGGAGGGCGCACCCCGGCGCCCTCCGGTCCTTCGTCGCGTGCCGGACCGCGGATGTCAACCCACCTCCCCGCTGGACGGGAGCGGGCCTTCCTTCCCACCCGCGCGCGGCTCTGCCGTAGACTATTCGGCACGCCGCAAGGTTCCATGGAGCGCCGAGTCCTCATCGTCGAGAGCGAGCACGAGTTTGCCCTGACCATGGCGTCCGTCCTGCGCACGGCGGGCTACCAGACCGCCACCGCCGGGACTGCGGCCGAGGCTCAGCGCGAGCTCGAGCTCCGCCGCCCGGACATGGTCGTCCTCCGGGCGGAGCTTCCCGATCAGTCGGGCTTCGTCCTCTGCGGCCAGATCAAGAAGGGCAAGTTCAGCCACCCGATGCCGGTGCTGCTGCTCAGCTCGGACGTGGGCCCGGACGGGCTGAGCCAGCATGCCCAGGGTCCGAACGCCGCCGACGCCTACCTGAGCATCCCCTTCGACATGGGCCAGCTGGCGGAGATGGCCTCCGGGCTGGTCCCGCTCGACGACATGGACCGCTCGCTGGACGATGCCCTCACCGGCACCACGGTCACCCCCACCCGGGAGATGCCGGCCGTCCCGCCGCCGCTGCGGGCGCCACCGCCGGGCAGCCCGCCCCGCCTTCCCCGACGGGAACGGCGCAGCGCGGTCACCGACGAGGACCGGGCCTTCCTCGACCGCGCCTTCCAGTCCATCGCCGACCGGAAGGCGGAGCTCTTGGCCGAATCGCGGGCCATCCGCCGCACCGCACCCCGCCGGGAGCAGATGGGGACGCCGGAGGGGAAGATCCAGATCCTCCGCGACGAGCTCAAGGCCCGCGAGTCCCAGCTGGCGCGCATCTCGGAGATCTGGACCGTCCGCGAGCGTGAGCTGCTCAGCGTCGAGGACCGGCTCCACGAGAAGGACGTCGAGCTCCAGGGGCTGAAGATGCAGGTCGACGATCTGCTCCGGCGCTTCAACGAGGCCCAGGCGGCCATGCTCCAGAAGGAGCGCGAGCACGGGGCCACCGTGGACGACCTGCTCCTCCAGAAGTTCGCCACCGAGAAGGATCTCATCGAGGTGGTGGCCAGCAAGGAGCGCGACCTGGCGCATTCTCGCCGCGACCTTCTCGCCGCCGAGGACGAGCTGCAGCGGGCCGGGGCCGGGCGGAGCAGGCGCGGAGCGCCCACGAGGAGCTGGAGCGCCAGCTCTCGGTGGCG
>DASPUU010000135.1:0-3310 GCA_035622755.1 Myxococcaceae bacterium | reverse complement strand
ACCCTCGCCGCGCGAGTGGCAGGCGATGCAGGCCAGGCCGGGGTTCATCCGCGAGCTGCCGTCGTTGCCCCCCGACCAGTAGGAGCCGCTGGTGCAGGTGGGGGCGGCGGCGAAGGCCGGGTCGATGACCACGGTTCCGGCGTCGACCAGGCTGGAGCAGCTGCCGGCCGGCATCCCCGCGTCCACCCAGGCGGCGAACGCGGCCTGGTCCGCCGCGGGGACGGCCGGATTCGGGCTGGGCGGCATGGGGCCGGTGGTGCTGGCCATGCGGATGACCGCGCGCGCTCCGTTGCTCTGCGAGGGGTAGCTCGGCGAGGCCGCCTGGAGGGCGGCGAGCGAGTTGAGCGACTGGGGAGCTCCTCCGGCGGGCGGCGAGCCGTGACAGCCGGTGCAGTAGGCGATGAGCACGTTGGCCGCCTCGCAGGGCATGTCCGACGAGACGCCGGTGTTGCCGCTCCCGGTGCCGGTCCCCGTCCCGCTGGTGTCGCTGGCCAGTCCGGTCGACGAGCCCAGGCAGCCGGCGGAGAGCGCCAGGGCAGCGAGGGCGAGACAGACGACCGAGGCGCGCACGGCTGGCAGCATAGCCACTATTGCGAGCACGCCCGGCGCTCCGTCACCCGGGCGGAGGAGCAACTGCGAGGCAATCTCACCGGATTCCGGGGTGGGAGACTGTGAGCGGCTCGCTCAGGGAGCGTGCCTGAGGCGGGTGAGCGAGGCGGTCCCCTCGGAGCTGCCGGCGGCGTTGGCCGTGGAAGGATGCGCATCCGTCACCCGCGGTGTGCGGACAGCCGGTCACGACCAGGTGCAGCGTCCGGTGGGCTACCTGGCCGGAGCGAGCTCTCCTCCGCCGCCCAGCGTGCGCCTCTTCCAGAGGAGGTAGAGCGCCGGGTAGACGGCCAGCTCGAGCAGCGCCGATGTCACCACGCCTCCCACCATCGGAGCGGCGATGCGCTTCATGACGTCGGCCCCGGTCCCGCTCGACCAGAGAATGGGCAGGAGCCCGGCGAGGATGGTGACCACGGTCATCATCTTCGGGCGGAGCCGCTTCACCGCCCCGTGGAACACCGCCTCGCGCGCCTGCTCGGCGGTGGCGGGCCTGAGCTCGCGCCAGGCGAGGTCGAGGTAGAGGAGCATGACGATGCCCGTCTCGGCGTCCAGGCCGGCGAGGGCGATGAGCCCCACCCACACCGCCACCGAGAGGTTGTAGCCGAGGAGGAAGAGGAGCCAGAAGGCGCCCACCAGGCTGAACGGGACGGCGAACATGACCAGCACCGCCTCGGACGGGCTGCCCGAGTTGAGGGTGAGGAGGAGGAAGATGAGCGCCAGGGTGAGCGGGACGACGAGCATCAGCCGGCTCCGGGCCCGCTCCAGGTAGCGGTACTGGCCCGCCCACTCGAGCCGGACGCCGTCGGGGAGCGCCAGGCGGGACACCGCCTCCCGGGCGTCGCGAACGTAGTCGGCGATGGGCCGCGCCGTGTCGACGAAGACGTAGGAGGCGAGCGAGCCGCCCTCGTCGCGCACCATCGAGGGGCCGGTGCGCCAGTGGAGGGTGGCCACCTCGCCCAGGGCCACCTGGGCGCCGCCAGGGGTGGAGATGCGCACCCGCCCCAGCGCCTCCGGGTCGGACCGGAAGTCGCGCGCGTAGCGGAGGGTCACCGGGTAGCGCTCCCGTCCCTCGATGGTGGTGGTCACCGTCCGGCCGCCCACGGCCGTCTCCAGGGCCGCCTGGACGTCGAGGACGTTGAGGCCGTAGCGCGCGGCGCGGGCCCGGTCGACGTCCAGGTCGAGGAAGTACCCGCCGGTGATCCGCTCGGCGAAGGCGCTGCGCGTCCCCGGGACTCCCTGCAGGGCGGACTCGATGGCTCGCCCGGCGCGGTCGATGGACTCGGCATCCGGGCCGAGGACGAGCACCCCCAGCGGGCTCCGGACTCCGGTGGCGATCATCTCCGTCCGGGTCTGGATGGGCATCCACCACACGTTCGGCATGCCGGGAAAGGCCATCGCCTCGTCGAGCTTCCGGACCACGTCGTCCCAGCGCTCGCCGGGGGCCCACGTCTCGGGCGGGGTGAGGGTGATGACCGTCTCGAACATGGAGAGCGGCGCCGGGTCGGTGGGGGTGTCGAACCGTCCAGCCTTCCCGAAGACCCGGGCCACCTCGGGGAAGGACCGCAGGATGCGGTCCTGGCGCTGGAGCACGTCGCTGGCGGTGGCGTCGCTCATCCCCGGGACCGAGGTGGGCATGTAGAGCAGGGTGCCCTCGTTGAGGGGGGGCATGAACTCGCTCCCCAGCCGCAGCGCCACCGGGAAGGTGAGGAGCACCAGCCCGGTGGCCGCAGCGGAGACCCACCACGGGTGGGCGAGCGAGAACCGGCAGAGGGGGGCATAGGCCCGGTCGAGCAGGCGGGAGACGGGGTTCTCCGCCTCGCTCCGGATGCGGCCCCGGATGAAGGTGGTGGCGATGGCCGGCACCAGCGTGACCGAGAGCAGGGCCGCGGCGGCCATGGCGAAGGTCTTGGTGAAGGCGAGCGGGGTGAAGAGCCGGCCCTCGGCCCCCTCCAGGGTGAAGACCGGGAGGAAGCCCACGGTGATGACCAGGAGCGAGAAGAAGATGGGGCGACCCACCTCCTGGAGCCCGTCCACCACCACCCGGGCGCGCTCGGTGGGGCGGCCCTCCTCCTCCCAGCGCTCGAGCCGCTTGTGCACGTTCTCCACGACGATGATCGCCGCGTCCACCATCGCCCCGACGGCGATGGCGATTCCCCCGAGCGACATGATGTTCGCGCTGATGCCGAGCAGCCGCATGGGAAGGAAGGAGAGGAGGATGGCGGCGGGGAGGAGGAGCACCGGGATGAGCGTGCTCCGGAGGTGAAAGAGAAAGACGAGGATGACCAGCGAGACCACGGCCAGCTCCTCGAGCAGCGTGTTGCGCAGGGTGGCGATGCTCCGGCGGATGAGCTCCGAGCGGTCGTAGGTGACCACCACCTCCACGCCCCTGGGCAGCGTGCGCTTGAGCTCGGCCAGGCGCTCCTTGACCGCGTCGATGACCTCGAGCGTGTTCACCCCCGGCCGGACGATGACCGCCGCCCCCACCGTCTCCCCCTCCCCGTCCAGGTCGGCCACGCCCCGCCGCAGGGCCGGGCCGAGGCGCACCGTGCCCACGTCACGGACGGTGACCGGCGTTCCGTTGGAGGAGGCGAGCACCACCTCCTCGAGCTGCGACGGGTGGCGGAGGTATCCCCGCCCGCGGACGTAGTGCTCCGCGCCGCCGATCTCCAGGACGCGCGCCCCGACGTCTCCGTTCGACGCCCGC
>DASPUU010000134.1:0-4103 GCA_035622755.1 Myxococcaceae bacterium | reverse complement strand
GTACTGCGCCCCACCCTGCTTGGCCAGCACCTTGGTGATGGCCGCGGTGAGCGTCGTCTTCCCGTGGTCCACGTGACCGATCGTCCCCACGTTCACGTGCGGCTTCGTCCTCTCGAACTTCTCCTTGCTCATGTCGCTCTCTTCCGTTCCGAAATGGAGCCCTGATCCAGGATTGAACTGGAGACCTCATCCTTACCAAGGATGCGCTCTACCAACTGAGCTATCAGGGCTTTCTTGTTTGGCCGTGTCGGCTGGTTCGCACCGTTGCTGCTACGAGGAGGAGCGGGAAACGGGATTCGAACCCGCGACATTCAGCTTGGAAGGCTGACGCTCTACCATCTGAGCTATTCCCGCCCGGGGGTCCCTGGCATTGGTTGGAGGGGGTTGGATTCGAACCAACGAAGGCGTAGAGCCGGCAGATTTACAGTCTGCTCCCTTTGGCCGCTTGGGTACCCCTCCGCACGTTCTCTTCCTCCGATGTCCTCACCTCTTCGGGTCTTCCCTGGCCGGCGGCGGGGGTCGAACCCGCGACCTACTGATTACAAATCAGTTGCTCTACCACCTGAGCTACACCGGCACGAAACGCCGGCTCCGGCCCGCCCGGAACCGGACGCCCAACTGTCGGGAATCCCTGGCCGAAACCCGCGCCGGATCGGGCCTGGGGGCGCGCCTATTTATGGGACGGGCACCCGGCCGTCAAGAGCGCTCGGTGTGCCGCCTCCCGCCGGGGAGCTCGCCGCTCGCCGAGCGTGGCCGCTCCGCAGACGCGCGCTGGCGGGCGACCTCGGCGAGGAGCACCCCGGCGGCAACCGACGCGTTGAGTGAGCCAGAGCCCGGGGTCATGGGAATGCGGAGCCGGAAGTCGGCATGGCCGAGCACCCCGGGCCGGACCCCGGCGCCCTCGGCGCCCACCACCAGCGCCAGCGGCCCGTCCAGCCGGGCGCTCCAAGGCTCTTGCTCCCCCCGAGGATCGGCCGCCGCCACCCACAGCCCGGCCTCCTTGAGCCGCTCGAGCGCGCGCGAGACGTTGACCACCCGGGCGATTCGCACCTGCTCCACTGCACCGGCCGAGGCCTTCGCCGCCGCTGGCGTGATCCCCGCGGCACGGTCCCGTCCGAGCACCACGCCGTGCGCGCCGAGGGCGTGCGCCGAGCGGACGATGGCCCCCAGGTTGTGCGGATCCTGGATCCCATCCAGGACGACGAGGAGGGGGGGGGCGTCGGCCGAGCGGGCCAGTGCCAGCAGCTCCTCCAGGTCGAGATAGGGGTAGCCGCGGAGCTCGGCCACCACGCCCTGGTGCACGCCCCCGCCGGCCACCGAGGCCAGGCGCTCGCGCGGCACGCGCTCCACCCGCACCCGGGCCTCGTGGGCCCGCGAGAGGACCTCGCCCGCGACGCGGGCGGGAAGCGCGCCCTCGACGATCAACAGCCGCTCCACCTCGCCGGCCCGGGCGCGGAGCGCGGCCAGCACCGGGTGAATGCCGTAGACCAGGCGCGCCGGGGCCTCGGCGGCGACCTCTTCCCCCTCGCTGCCGGGCGCCTCGCCCGCCGTTGCCGGTCGCCGCACCGGCGGGGACCCGCGCCGGGCGCGGCCGTCCCTCCGGCGGCCCATCACTCCACCGTCACCGGCACACGGAAGGTCTTCTGCTGACGCGCGCACAGCGTCTCGGTGCAGACGAAGAAGGTGAGCTTCGCCTCCACCGCACCCTGCCCTCTTCCCGAGACCGAGAACGGGACCTCGAAGCGCGCGTCGGCGGGCCCGGATCCCTTCTGGACCGGCCGGGCATCGGCGCGCCCGAGCTCGGCCTTCGCCGGCTGCACCGGTCCCGACCCGCTGAGGAGGAGCTTCATCGGGGCGTCGTCGGAGACGTGCGCTCCGGACACGGTCTGGATGGACAGCACGAAGATCCCCGGCTGGCCGGCGTGGAGGGCGGTGGTGCTCCCGGCCGTGGACAGCACGTAGAGGGACGCCGGGTCAGGGTCGGCTGCCCGGGCGACCGACCCGAGGAGCAGGAGGAAGGCGAGCGAGCGTCGCATTCCCTCCTCCTACCACCCCTGCCCGCCGGCGCGGCAAGCCCGGGGCCCGGCGCCCCCGCGCCGGACCCGGATGCCCCTCGGCGACCAGCGCCTCGGCGCGGGCGATGATGCGCTGGGCGAGGTCGAGGCCGGTGGCCCGCTCCATCTCGGTCAGGGCCGGCGAGGAGCTGACCTCGAAGATCTGCGGCTGACCGCGGACGTCGATCAGGTCGACGCCGGCCACCTCCAGACCCACCAGGCTCGCCGTCCTCACCGCGGCCACCCGCTGCGCCTCGGTGAGGGAGATGGGCTCCAGCCGCGCTCCGCGGATCAAGGTGTGCGACAGCCGGTTCATCCGCGGCCGCCGCCGGACGGCGGCCACCGCCTCGCCGCCGACGACGAGGACCCGCAGGTCCAGACCGCCCCGGCGCACGTACTGCTGGAGAATGAGATCGTGACCCAGCCCGAGAATGGCCTCGAGCGCCGCCTCCAGCGAGGCCAGGGTCTCGCAGACCATCACCCCGCGCCGCTCCTGGCCGCGAAGCAGCTTGACCAGGACGGGAACGCCGCCCACCAGCTTGGCCATCTCCCGGAGGTCACTGGCGTTGCGCGCCATCACCGTGGGCGGGATGTTGATCCCGTTCGAGGCGAGGAGCTGCAGGCAGCGCATCTTGTTGCGGGCCCGGGAGATGCCGTGGGTGCCGTTGAGCACCGGGACGCCGCGCAGGGCGAACTGGTTCACCACCGCCATCCCGTAGGTGGAGATGGACTGGGCGATGCGGGGAATGACCACGTCGGTGCGGGGCAGGACCTTGCGCCGGTAGTAGAGCGCCGCCCCGTCCCGGTCGAGGTGCATCTCCACCTTGACCGGGTCCAGGACCCGGACGGCGTGCCCGCGCTGGCGAGCCGCCTCCACCAGCCGCGCGGTGGAGGCAATGTGAGCGGAGCGCGAGAGGATGGTGAGGCGCATGGGGGACGGCGGGGGACGAGGAGACGCTAGGCAGAGGGGGCCGGGGCCGCAAGCAACCGGTCCCGGGCGCTCACCCCGGGGCGCGGGCGCCCTGGCGCCGGCGGCGCCTGGGCGGCTAGACGGGCGTGACGATGCGGATCTCGAGGCGGACCGGATCCCGCTTGCTCGAGGCCTGCAGCGCAGCGCAGAGCGATCCGATGAACTGGAGCGAGGGTCCATCCGGATTGGGCCGGAGGCTGGGCGGGTTCCAGTCCGGATAGCCTGGAGGCCGGTACTCCCAGGTGTCGGGGCCGTGGAGCACCGGAGTCCCGTTGACCACGACGCTGATCAGCTCCACGTCGGAAGGCGTCTCGGGCAGGGGGACGACGCAGGCCTTGGCTCCCACGCCGGAGTAGATGGCGTCGAGCGCGGCCCGGAGCGAGTCCGCGTCGGTGGCCTCGTAGTACTGCTTGGAGCAGAGGCCCGTCCCCAGGTCACAGGGGTTGGTCGGCCCGCAGGGGTCCTTCTGGTTGGGGCAGGTCCGGGCCGGGAAGCCGCCGGCGATGGCCATCGCCTGGAGCGTGTCCCGCGCGCCGGCCACCGCGGTGTCGGCGCCGAAGCCCAGGACCACGGTGGTGATCTGCTTCGACGATCTGAGCTCGGTGATCACGTCCACCGTCGCCTGGTTGTCGAGACAGCCGATGCCCTGCGGACGGGCGTCGATGCAGTCCTGGTCCGACTGCAGGGTGCACACGCAGGCCGGTGTGCCGACGGACGAGGCCAGCCCGGCGTTGCAGTTGGGCAGCCCGTCGGTGAGCAGCACCACGTAGGCGTCGCGATCCGGATCGACCACCGCCTCGGGATGCGAGTTGAAGTACTTGAGGCTGTCGCCGGTGGGCGTCCCGCCGCCGGTGCCGGTGGGTCCCATCGGGTTCGCGCTCTGCACTCCTCCCAGCGCCGCCCGGGCGGCGTTGGCCAGCCCCTGGAGCGAGCTGTCCGAGTCGTCGGTCCCGGGAGGGATGGGGGCGGCCACCGAGAGGGTGGGGTCGCACTGGTTGTCGACGTCATCGTCCGGTGGGGCAGGGAAAAAGGTGAGGCCGTACCGGGCGGCGGAGTAGCTGTCCTGGAGGAACTGGTCG
>DASPUU010000133.1:0-14562 GCA_035622755.1 Myxococcaceae bacterium | reverse complement strand
GCTCGGGCCGGGCCCCTCGCACGTGGACGTCCCCGGCGGTGATGGCCGCCGCCACCAGCAGCGTCCCGGCCTCGATGCGGTCGGGCAGGATGGTGTGCTCCACCCCCCGGAGCCGGTCGACGCCCTCGACGCGGATGGTGTCGGTGCCGGCTCCCTCGATGCGCGCCCCCATCGCCGTGAGCACGCGGGCCAGCTCCTCCACCTCCGGCTCGCGGGCGGCGTTCTCCAGGACGGTCCTCCCCTCGGCGAGCACGGCCGCCATGAGGACGTTCTCCGTGCCGGTGACGGTCACCTTGTCGAAGCGCACGGTGGCGCCGAGGAGCCGCTCCGCGCGCGCCTCGACGTACCCCTGCTCGAGCGAGATGTGCGCGCCGAGGGCGGCGAATCCCTTGAGGTGCTGGTCGATGGGGCGCTCGCCGATGGCGCATCCTCCGGGGAGCGAGACCCGGGCGTGGCCGTAGCGCGCGAGCAGGGGACCGAGGACGAGCACCGAGGCCCGCATGGTGCGGACCAGGTCGTAGGGCGCCTCGGCGGTGATGCCGTTGGCGGCGTGGACCCGGACCCGGTGGCGGTCCTCGCCCTCCACCCGGCCCGCGTCGACCCCCATGGTGGAGAGCAGCCGGAGCAGGGTGGAGATGTCGACCAGGTCGGGGACGTTGTGGAAGGTGCTCGGACCCTCGCCGAGGAGCGCCGCGGCGAGCAGGGGCAGCGCCGCGTTCTTCGCCCCGGAGGCGGTGACCTCGCCCTCCAGCCGCCGCCCGCCCTCCACCAGGATCCGGTCCACGCCTCTGTTCCCTTCCTGCCCCGTCGCCCGCGGCCGCTCAGCCGCAGGGGCGCGTCCCGAACGCCATGCGATCCCGCCGCTCGAGGTCGGGGGCGATGCGAACTCGCTCATACCCGCGCCGGAGGAGCAAGTCCCGGACCGCCGCGCCCTGGTCCTCGCCGATCTCCAGGGCGAGCAGGCCCGCCGGCGCGAGCGCTCGGAAGGCGCCGTCGACGAGGCGTCGGACCACCTCCAGCCCATCCCGGCCCCCGTCCAGGGCCCGCGCCGGCTCGCGCTGGACCTCGCGCTGGAGCCCGGCCATCTCGCCGGTGCGGACGTAGGGTGGATTGCTCACCACCGCGTCGAAGGGCGGCTCGCCCTCGACGGGCGCGAGCAGATCCCCCTGGCGAACCTCGAGCCGGGCGCCCGCCCCCAGCGCCTCGGCGTTGGCCCGGGCCACGGCGCAGGCCCCGGCGTCGATCTCGGTGGCCAGCACCGAGGCTCCGGGCCGCTCGAGGGCCAGGGTCACGCCGATGCAGCCGCTTCCGGTGCCGACGTCGAGGAGGCGGGGGGTGCCCCCGGCGGGGAGGGCGCCGAGCACCTCCTCCACGAGCAGCTCCGTCTCGGGTCGGGGGATGAGCACCCGGGGATCGACCCGGAACGTCCGCCCGCGGAAGTCGCGGACGCCGGTCAGGTACTGGACGGGATCGCCAGCGGTGCGGCGCTCGAGCAGGGCGCGGTAGCGCCCGAGCTCGCCGGGGTCGAGGGGGCGGTCGAGGTCGGTGTAGAGCTGGACGCGGGAGAGCCCGAGCACGTGGGTGAGCAGCAGCTCGGAGGTCAGTCGAGGAGCGTCGATGCCTCGCCGCTCGAAGTGCCGGGTGGTCCAGGTCAGGACCCGGCGCACCGTCCACGGGCCCTCGCTCATGCCCGGGTGCCCGGGGCGAGGCCCTCCGCCTTGAGGCGCTCCGCCTGGAAGTAGGTCCGGCAGGCGGTCACCACCTCGTCGATGTCCCCGGCCATGCGCGCGGTGAGGTTGTGCCAGGTGATGCCGATGCGATGGTCGGTGAGGCGATCCTGGGGAAAGTTGTAGGTGCGGATCTTCTCGCTCCGGTCCCCGGTTCCCACCTGACCGCGGCGGAGCGCGTCGCGCTCCCGGGACTGCCTGTCGAGCTCGAGCTCGAACAGCTTGGCCCGCAGCATGCGCATGGCCATGGCCCGGTTCTTGGTCTGGCTCTTCTCCTGCTGGCACTTGACCACGATGCCGGAGGGCCGGTGCGTCAGCCGGACGGCCGAGTCGGTGGTGTTCACGCTCTGACCCCCGGCGCCGGTGGAGCGCATGACTTGAAGGTCGACGTCGTCGGGGCGAACCTGGACGTCGACCTCCTCGGCCTCGGGCATGACCGCCACGGTGACGGTGGAGGTGTGGATCCGCCCCTGCGCCTCGGTGGCCGGGACCCGCTGCACCCGGTGCACGCCCGACTCGTACTTCAGCCAGCCGTAGACGGCCTCGCCGGAGATCATCGCGCTGGCGTCCTTGACGCCGCCGGCATTGCCGCTGCTGAGGTCGAGCAGCTCGGTGCGCCAGCCCTTCCGGTCCGCGTAACGCAGGTACATCTGGAGGAGCTCCTCGGCGAAGAGCCCGGCCTCGTCCCCGCCCGCCCCGGCGCGGACCTCGAGGATGACGTTCTTGTCGTCGTTGGGATCCCGGGGGAGGAGCAGGCGGTGCAGGGACCGCTCCAGCTCGTCCTCGCGTCGCCGCAGCTGGGGAAGCTCCTCGCGGGCCATCTCCCGCGCCTCGGGGTCGCTGCCCTCGAGCCATTCCTCCACCTGGGCGATGTCGTCCTTCAGCTTCCGGTAGGCGCGGAAGGTCTCCACCAGCGGCTCCAGCCCGGCGCGCTCCTTGGCCACCCGGGCAAACCGGGCCGAGTCGGCGAGCGTCTCCGGACTGGAGAGCTCGGCGGTGAGTCGGTCGAAGCGTCGCTCGACGTCCTGGAGCTTCTCGAGCATGAGCGCCACTACCCCTACCGGTCCGGCGGGGGCCGGCGCAAGGCGCTGTCCACCCTCGAGGCACGGGCACGGGCGAGACAGACCTCCTCGGTCTCTGGTATGGAGCGGGCCCGATGGCGGGCCGCGTGAAGACCAACCGCAAGAAGAAGAAGCTCCGGAGCCGCGCCCGGGTGAAGCGGCGTGCGCTCCCCCGGCGACGGATCCGCCGGCGTAGGTCCCAGGGCCGATAGCGCGCCTTGCATCGCTCCCGGTCCCCCTCGTAAGTACTGAAAGGGGGGCGCTCGCTCCCCACCCCCGGCTCATGGCCCGCGAGAAGGACAACATCGCGCTCTCCGACGAGCACAACTCCCGGGGCATCGAGCTCGCCGACCGGGGCTGGCTCGACGAGGCGATCCGCGAGTTCAAGCGGGCCATCGACCTCGACCCGGAATCGGCCCACGCCCACGACAACCTGGCCACCGTCTATGCCGAGAAGAAGCTCTACCGGGAGGCGCTGGCCGAGTACCTCACCGCCCTCCGCCTCGAGCCGGACAGCGCCACCGCCCACTACAACCTGGCCTGCTTCCTCTCCACCCACGGCCCGGAGTTCGCCGTCTCCGCCTACCGGCAGGCCATCGAGCTCGACCCGGAGTATCCCGACGCCCACCTCAACCTCGGCCTCACTTACGCCGACCACGGCCGGGTCGAGGAGGCGGTCACCGAGCTGAAGCGCGCCATCGAGCTCGACCCCTCCGATGCCTTCCCGCGCCACGAGCTGGCGGCCCTGCTCATGGACGAGGGCGACTACCGGAATGCCATCAGCCACCTCAAGGAGGTGGTGCGGCTCGAGCCGGACAACTTCGAGGCTCACCTCGACCTGGGCATCTGCTACGCGCAAAAGGGCTTCTACGCCGAGGCGGAGCGGGCCTACGGGCGGGCCCGGGAGATCAACGCCGAGGATCTCCTCCTCCACTACAACCTGGCTGCCCTCTACGCGCTGTGGGGGAAGAAGCCGGAGTCGCTCACCGCCCTGAAGGCCGCCCTGGAGATCGACCGGGCCAAGGTGGTGGGCTGGCTGGCCACGGATCCGATGTTCGACGCGCTCAAGGGCGACCCGGAGTACGAGAGCCTGCTGTGAGCGCGGGGGGCTGGCACCTCGCCGTCGCGGTGGGACTGATCCTGGTCACCGCCTTCTTCGTCCTGGCCGAGATGGCCCTGGTCAAGGCGCGTCCCTCGCGACTCCAGGCGCTGGCCGATGCCGGGCGCGAGGACGCCCGGTCGGTGCTGGCCGTGACGCGGGACCTGACGCCTTACCTCTCGGTCATCCAGTTCGGCATCACCCTGACCAGCCTGGGCATCGGCTGGGTGGGCGAGCCGGCGTTCGCCGACACGCTGGAGCGGGCGCTGGCCCCGCTGGCGGCAGACCGGCCCGGTCTGGCCGGCGCGGTGCGGACGGTGGCGGTGCTGGTGGGGTTCGCGCTGATCACCTTCCTCTCCCTGGTTCTGGGCGAGCTCGTTCCCAAGGGCATCGCCATCCAGCGCGCCGAGAGCGTGGCCCTGGCGGTGGCCGGGCCGCTCCGTGTCCTCTACGTGCTGTTCTTCCCCGGGGTGTGGCTGGTCAACCGGGCCTCCGGGCTCGTGCTCCGGCTGCTCGGGCTTCGCGCCCGCACCGGCGGGGAGCAGGCCCATACCGAGGACGAGCTGAAGATCATCCTCGCCTCGGCCGCCGAGGTGGGGACAATCGACCAGACCCGGGCCGAGCTGCTCGAGCGGGCGCTGGCCATGACCGAGAAGACGGCCCGGCAGATCCTCGTCCCCCGGACCGAGGTCCGGTACCTGGACCTGGACGAGCCGATGGAGCGGAACGTGGCCGAGGCCCGGGCCTCGGGGCACACCTGGATGCCCATCTGCCGCGGCAACCTCGACCAGGTCGAGGGGGTGGCCAACGTCAAGGACCTCTTCTTCCTCCTCGCCTCGCGGCAGCTGAAGAGCCTGGCGCAGGTCCAGCGCCCGGTGCTCTTCGTTCCGGAGAACGTCACCCTGGAGCAGCTCCTGGGCGAGTTCCGGAAGCGGCGCCGCCAGCTGGCAGTGGTGGTCGACGAGCACGGCGGCACCTCGGGCATCGTCGCCCTGGCGGACGTGGTGGCCCAGGTGGTGGGGGACGTGGCCGAGCTCGGGCGCCGCACCGAGGTCCGGACCCTGCCCGGGGGGCGGCTCGAGGTGGCCGGGAACACGTCGCTCGAGGACCTCGCGGACCGGCTGGAGGTGGAGTTCGACGTGGACACGCAGGAGGTGACCACCGTGGCCGGCTACCTGATGGCCCGCCTGGGGCGCGTGCCCGAGCCCGGGGACGCCGTGGCGGTGGGCGAGTACGAGGTGCGCGTCGCCGAGACGGATGGGCCCCGGGTGGTGAAGGTCCTCATCGCGCCGCTGCCGCCTCCGGCGCAGCCCCCGCCCGGGAGCTCGAAGGCCGCCAGCGCGTGACCCTCCGTCGAGTGTCACGCCATGTCACGTGTTGCTTGCTCACCCGGGGATCGACGCATAACCTCAGGGAAAAGTAGGTTCCAGCCACGGCGGAGAGCCCCCCTCGCATGCGCATCCAGCGCCTGGACATCACCGGCTTCAAGTCCTTCGTGGACCGGAGCGTCTTCAGCTTCGGCGAGGGCATCACCGGCGTCGTCGGACCCAACGGCTGCGGAAAGTCGAACGTCGTCGACGCCCTGCGCTGGGTGATGGGCGAGCAGAGCGCCAAGGCGCTCCGCGGCCGGGGGATGGAGGACGTCATCTTCAACGGCAGCGAGAGCCAGGGCCCGCTCTCCATGGCCGAGGTGACGCTCACCCTCTCCATCGACGCCGCCGATGCGCTGGCCCCCCAGTACGCCGGCTTCCCCGAGCTGACCATCACCCGGCGCCTGTTCCGCTCCGGCGAGTCGGAGTACCTCATCAACCGGACGTCCTGCCGGCTCCTCGACGTCGTCGAGCTCTTCCTCGGCACCGGCGTCGGTACGCGCGCCTACTCCATCATCGAGCAGGGTCGGGTGGGACTCATTGTCTCCTCCAAGCCCGAGGACCGGCGGCTCCTCATCGAGGAGGCGGCCGGGGTGACGAAGTACAAGTCCCGGCGGCGGGCGGCGCAGCGGAAGATGGAGGCCACCGAGGCCAACCTGCTCCGGGTGGCGGACCTGGTCACCGAGCTGGCCAAGCGGCTCGACTCCCTCGGCCGCCAGGCGCGCAAGGCGGAGCGGTACCGGACGCTCAAGGCCCGGGCCCGCGAGATCGAGCTCCACCAGGCGGCCCACCGCTGGCTGGCCCTGGCCGCGGAGCAGAAGCAGCTCGCCGAGAGACTTCAGGCCCTGAGCGGAACGGAGCGCGCCGCGGTGGAGGGGGTGCGCGCGCTGGAGGACGCCATCGCCCGGGAACGGGGCGCGCTGGACCGCGAGGCGGAGCGGCTCCGGGGGCTGGCTGGCGCGGCGCACGCGCTCGAGTCGGAGGTCCAGCGGGACGCTCAGAACCTGGCCCACTGGCAGGAGGACCTGGACGCCGCCGGCGCCGGCGGCCGGACGAGCGCCGCCGAGCTGGCCGAGGTCCAGGCCCAGGCGGAGACCCTGGGCGCACGCGTGCTGGCGCTGGAGGCCGAGCTGGCCACGCTCTCGGAGACCTCGGCCACGGAGACGGCGGCGCTGCGGCGGGCCGAGGAGGGTCTGGACGCGGTCCAGGCGATGCAGACCGAGGCCGCCTCCCGGATGGAGCAGGACCGGCTGACCCTGCTCGGCCTGGCGGCGCGGGTGGCCAACCACGAGAACAACCTGGTCAACCTGGCCGCCAAGCGCGAGGAGCTCGGCCAGCGCCGCTCGGCGGCCGAGGCCGAGGCGGAAGCGCTCCGGGGCCAGGTGGCGGCGCTGGAGCGCGAGCGCGCGGAATGCAACCGGGCCGTGGCCCGGAGCCGGCAGCTCAGCCTGGAGCTGGCCGAGCGCCGCGGCGCGGAGGAGGAGTCGCTCGGGCGGCTCCGGGCGGCGTTCGCCGAGCACGAGGTGTCGGTCATCGCCCTGCGCGAGGAGCTGGCCGACCGGCGGAGCCGGCTCCACTCGCTGGAGGAGATCCAGCGCCACTACGAGGGCTTCGACCGCGGGGTGCGCGCGGTGATGCGCCACGCCGCCGAGGCGCCGGCCGGCCACGGAGTCCGGGCCCTGGTGGCCGACGTGGTGGCCACCTCGGCGCGCTTCGAGAAGGCGGTCGAGGCGGCGCTCGGGGCCCGGCTCCAGCACGTCCTGGTGGAGGGGCGCGCCGAGGCGTTCGGCCTGGCCGAGCACCTGCGCCGGATGGCCGAGGGGCGGAGCACCTTCGTCCCGCTCAGCGCTCTGGCCGGCTCTGCGCCGCGCGCCGCGGCGCCGTTCCATCTTCCCGGCGTGGTCGCCGCCGCGGTGGACGAGGTCTCCGCCGAGCCCGGCTTCCGGCCGGTGGTCGAGGCGTTGCTCGGCGACGTGCTCATCGTCGAGGACCTGGCCAGCGCGCGCTCGGTGGCCGAGGCGGCCGGCCCGGACTGGACGCTGGTCACGCTGGAGGGCGAGGTGCTCGGCCGGGACGGCTCTCTCACCGGAGGCCTGCTCGAGGGCCCGGCCGTGGGGGCCCTGCAGAAGAAGCGGGAGATCGCCGAGCTCGCCCGGACCGTGGCCCAGCTCGAGGAGCGGGTGCAGGAGGCGGTGACCCGCGGCTACGCCCTGCAGAAGCAGGTCCTCCACACCGAGGAGGTGCTCAAGGGCCTGCAGCGCCACCACCACGAGGAGGAGGTGAACCGGAGCGCCCTGGAGAAGGACCTCACCCGGGCCGCCGAGTCCCTGGCCGAGCTCCGGGAGAGGCTCTCCGCGGCGGGCCTCGAGGCGGATGGCCTGCAGCGGGCCTGGGCGCAGGTGCAGCACGAGGAGGAGGCCTCGCGGGGCGAGGTGGCGCACGCCCTGGCCGAGCGGGCCACCCGGGAGGCGGCGGTGAAGGCGCTCGCCGAGCGCATCGAGTCGTTGCGCACCTCGGCCGAGGCGCACCAGGCCGAGCTGGTCGAGCTCCACGTCCGCCGGGCGGCACACGCCGAACGGGGCGAGGCGGCGCGCCGGACCCTGGGTGAGGCGGCCGGCTCACGCGACCAGCTGCTCGCCCGCCGGGCGCGGCTGGAGGAGGCGGCCTCCGCCTCGGCGGCGCGCTCCGCCGAGCTCTCGGCGCGCATCTCCGGGGTGCTCTCCGGCCACCAGGCGCGCCAGGCGGAGCTGGCCGCCCGGGGAGCGGAGCTCGAGGCCGGGCAGCAGGCGCACGCCGCCCGGGCAGCGCGGGTGCGCGCCGAGGAGCAGCGCCTCCGGGAGGAGCGCGCGCAGCTCGACGGCCTGACCGAGGGCCTGGGGCAGCTCACCCTCCGGGAGCGCGAGCTGGTCCTCGAGCTGGCCCATCTCTTCGACGGGGTGCGGGATCGGCACCAGGCGGAGCTGGAACAGGAGCTGCACCGCTTCCACCTCCGGCCGGCGCTCACCGACGCGGCCGAAACCGAGCTGCGCGAGCTCCGGGCCCAGGTGGAGCGGATGGGGGAGATCAACCTCACCGCCATCGAGGAGCACCGCGAGGTGGCCGAGCGTCATGCCTTCCTGGCCGCGCAGCAGCGAGATCTCGAGGCGAGCCTGGCCCAGCTCCGCAGCGCCATCGCCAAGATCGACCGCACCAGCCGCGAGCGCTTCGCTCACACCTTCCAGGCGGTGAACGAGAAGTTCCAGGCGGTGTTTCCCCGCCTCTTCGGCGGGGGCCGGGCGGGCCTGGTGCTGGTCGAGGACCCGGGAGAGGAGCCGGGCGTGGACATCGTCGCCCAGCCCCCGGGCAAGAAGCTGCAGAGCGTGACCCTGCTCTCCGGTGGGGAGAAGGCGCTCACCGCGGTGGCGCTCATCTTCGCCATCTTCCTCCTCAAGCCCTCGCCCTTTTGCGTACTGGACGAGGTGGATGCGCCGCTCGACGAGGCCAACGTCGGCCGCTACAACGACCTGTTGCGCGAGATGAGCGCGCGGTCGCAGTTCATCCTCATCACCCACAACAAGCGGACGATGGAGGTCTCCGACACCCTCTATGGCGTGACCATGGAGGAGCCGGGCATCTCCAAGCTGGTCTCGGTGCGGCTGCGGGACGCGGCGGCGGCCAACGACGACCAGGCCGTGGCCTAGTACTTCACCTTGGGACAGACCTTCTCGTCGTTGGTCCGCGCCTCGCGGGCCCGGGCGATGAGCGCCTGGGTCCCGGAGACGAGCTTCTGGATGCCGATCTCGGTCTCGGCCCAGCTCGGATCCTTGGCCTTGTTGGCGGTGACCACGGCCAGGGTGTCCTGGTGCATCTTGGCCTCGGTCTCCGCCGCCGCGATCCAGGCGTCGTCCTGGCGGAGGAGCTCCTGGCAGGCGGCGGTCAGGTCCTTGACCATGGCGCTGGCCTTCTTCGGGTTCGACTTGGTGAGGCCCTTGTAGTCGACGACCATGGCGTTGTACCGGGCCGACGCCGAAAGGACACGCGCCTGCTGCAGCTGGGTGGCCGAGCTGCGCTGGTAGCTCATCGCCTCGAGCTGGGCGAACCTCAGGGTGGGGTCGGCCAGGGCCAGGACCTCGGTCGACGGGGCGAGCGCGTTGAGGAAGAGGAACCGGTAGGGGACGAGGACCTGCACCGAGGTGATGTTGTACTTGAGCGCGCTGAGCTTCTCGGCGGCGCAGCTCCGCATCGCCGGCGGGGGACCCTCGGCGAAGGTCACCTCCACCGGGCGCGGCTCCCCGGCGTCGGTGAAGCGGAAGTTCTCCGGATTCTTGGTCACCTGCACCTTGAGGTCGGCCGGCGCCGGGTCAGGCGTGGTCTTGTAGGCCCCGAAGCAGGGACAGAGCCCGGGCATGGCCAGGCGAACCACGCCCGCCACGTCGGAAAACTCGTTCAGCCCGAAGTGGACCTGCTCGATCCTCAGCTCCGGGACCTGCGCCGTGTGCACCACCGGCTTGCTCCCCGCCGCCAGGGGCTGGAAGGCCGGGCTCGTCTTTCCCACCGCATCCTCGATGCACTTCTTCCCCTCCGGGGTCAGCCCCTCGGATTCCACCGAGCGCGCGTAGCCGGCATCGGAGAGGGTGAGGGTGAGCTTGAAGGCGGAGGACTTGCCGGGCACGTAGTAGCGGCCATCGTGCAGGCACTCGAGGACCGCCGGACGCGCGGCGAGCCACAGCCCGCCGAGGGCCACCTCGTTCACCGGCGTGGCCACCGCCACCGGCTCGAGGAAGCACATCCCGAGGTCGAAGGGAATGATGTTGCCCACCTTGGTGGAGGTTTCCGCGGCGGCGGGCCGCGGCGCGCACAGCGCGAAGAGCAGGGCGAGGAGCGTGGGCAGGCGGGAAGTCACGGGGAGACCTCGGGGAGAGCGGGGAAGGGTTTTCCGGGAGGCCCCCCTTAGCAAAGCGTCACGGGAAGTTCACCCGTCGGATGCGTCCATCCGCGGACCGGACCTCGAGCACCACCGACCCCGGCGAGAGGCGCGCGCGCGCGAGCGAGGCCGCGCCCGCCGGGGCGCCGTCGATGGTGACCACCAGGTCGCCCTCGCGGAGCCGGGCGCCGGGGGGCGCCTGGCGGATGAAGACCCCGGCCGGGAGCCGGGCGAGCGTCGCCGCCTCCGCCTCGTCCATGCCGGCGTTGGCCACCTGGAGCCGGCCGAGCCGCTGGACCTCCGCGTCCAGCCCGGGCGAAAGCCGGCCCTCGGGGCGGGCGACCACCACCCAGGTCTCCAGCGCCGGCCCGCGGGACTCCCGGGGCGGGCTCCAGTGTCCGGTCAGATGCGAGAGCGCCTCGGTGGCCGCGCGCTCCAGGACGGCACCCGCCTGGAGGGTCGCGTCCGCTGCCGCCCCGGAAGCGAAGGGATCGACCCGGGCCTCGGCCGTGGACTCGACCAGGATGCGGCCCGAGCTCGGGTGGAGCACCTCCACCGTGGCAC
This sequence comes from Myxococcaceae bacterium, assembly GCA_035622755.1. Lineage (GTDB taxonomy): Bacteria > Myxococcota > Myxococcia > Myxococcales > Myxococcaceae > JADGRA01. The sequence goes on along the minus strand of DASPUU010000133.1, from coordinate 3,838 downwards.
GCCAGCGCAGCTCCGCGGCGGCGCCCACGGCCGAGCTCCCGCCTCCCCGGACCTCCTGCTGGCTCGAGGCCTGGGCCGTCTCCAGCCGGGCACGGACGAGGACGGCCTCCTCGGGACGGAGGTGGGCGACCTTCAGCAGAGGAATGGCGGCGACCGCCGTCCAGTCGTTGCGCTCCGGATGGAGGACGGGGACCTCGCCCGCCCCCCAGACCAGGGCCTGACCCTCCACCGAGGCGAGCGCCGCGGACGTCAGCCGGTCGCCGAGCGCGCCGACGTCGCCGGTGCCGGTGGCGCGCACCGGTTCGAGCACCGCCGCGGCGAGCCGGTCGGGCGCGTCGGACTCGGCCCGGGTGGTCACCGGGACCGAGCTGCACCCGGCCAGCGCGGCGGCCAGCGCGGCGATCCGGGAGCGGCTCATCCCGCGGGCGCGCGCAGGAGCGGGGTGAAGCCGCCGGCGGCGTCGAGGGCGACCAGGTCCGAGTAGCCGCCGACGTGGACGTCGCCGACGAAGATCTGGGGCACGGTGCGCTGCCCGCCCGAGCGGTCGATCAGGCGGGCGCGGGCGCCAGCGTCCCCGCTCACGTCCACTTCCCGGAAGCTCACGCCCCGGGCGGCGAGCCAGGCCTTCGCCCGCTGGCAGTAGCCACACGCGGCTGTCGTGTAGATGACGACCTCGTGCATGAGCGCGTTCTCTCCTCCGGCTGGCCGGGCGGCCGGGCGGGCGGGCCGGTGGTCCGGGCACCGTCGGCGTCGCCCGTTAGAGTGCAGCAGTGTTCCCGCCCGTGCTAGGTCACGGTGTGGGGATCTTCCCTCCCCCGGGGGGTGGAATCGATGCAGAACACGCGCGTGCTGGGCCGCCAGCGCCGCCGCTTCAAGGTCAGCCTCGGCCAGGCCTCCGGCTTCACGGTCGACGTGTCCGGGGGCGGGTTCTGCGCCGAGCTGATGCGCGTGTTTCCCAAGGGGACGGCGGTGAAGGGCAGTCTCACCGTGGACGGGACGGAGTACGAGTTCTCGGGGCGGGTGGCCTGGGCCAAGCAGGGCGACTTCCGCATCAACCTGCGCGGGCGCATGGGGGTGTGCTTCACCGACATCCCACCCCAGCTCCGCGAGATCTTCAGCGTCACCGCCACCGGAACGCCCGTCCCGGCGGCCGGCCCTTACGTGCGCTGAAGACGGCGACGGCCCCCGGAGGCTGACCCCCGGAGGCCGTCTGCCTGCGGACGATGGGGAACGCCCGGGAGGGCCCTTACATCCCCATCCCGCCCATGCCGCCCATCCCGCCCCCGGCCGGCTTGGCCTCTTCCTCCTTGGGGCGCTCGGCGACCAGGGCCTCGGTGGTGAGCATGAGCGAGGCCACCGACGAGGCGTTCTGGAGCGCGTAGCGGGTGACCTTGGCCGGGTCGATGACCCCGGCGGCGAGCAGGTCCTCGAAGGCGCCGGTGGCGGCGTTGAAGCCGAAGGCCCCGGTCCCGTCCTTGACCTTGTTCACGATCACCGATCCTTCCAGACCGCCGTTGCCGACGATCTGGCGGAGCGGCTCCTCGAGGGCCCGGCGGACGATCTCCACGCCGAACTTCTCCTCGTCGTTCCAGGTCCCCTTGTCCAGCGCCTTGAGGCAGCGGATGAAGGCCACGCCCCCGCCGGGGACGACGCCCTCCTCCACCGCGGCGCGGGTGGCGTTGAGGGCATCCTCCACGCGCGCCTTCTTCTCCTTCATCTCCGTCTCGGTGGCGGCGCCCACGTTGATCACCGCCACCCCGCCCACCAGCTTGGCCAGGCGCTCCTGGAGCTTCTCCCTGTCGTAGTCGCTGGTGGTGTCCTCGACCTGCTTGCGGATCTGCGCCACCCGCCCCTGGATGTCCTTCTGGCTTCCGGCGCCCTCGATGATGGTGGTGTTGTCCTTGTCCACCACGATGCGCTTGGCCTTGCCCAGGTCGTTCAGGGTGAGGTTCTCCAGCTTCAGGCCCAGGTCCTCGGCGATCATCTTTCCGCCGGTGAGGATGGCGATGTCCTCGAGCATGGCCTTGCGGCGATCCCCGAAGCCCGGCGCCTTCACCGCGCAGGTGTTGAGCACGCCCCGGATCTTGTTCACCACCAGGGTGGCCAGAGCCTCGCCCTCCACCTCCTCGGCCACGATGAGCAGCGGCTTGCCCGCCCGGGCCACCTGCTCGAGCAGCGGCAGGAGGTCCTTCATCGAGCTGATCTTCTTCTCGTGGATGAGGATGAGGGCGTCCTGGATGACCGCCTCCATCCGCTCCGGGTCGGTGACGAAGTAGGGGGAGAGGTAGCCGCGGTCGAACTGCATGCCCTCGACCACGTCGAGCGTGGTTTCCAGGCCCTTGGCCTCCTCGACGGTGATCACGCCCTCCTTGCCCACCTTCTCCATGGCGTTGGCGATGGTCTCTCCGATGGAGGTGTCGCCGTTGGCGGAGATGGTGCCCACCTGGGCGATCTCCTTCTTGTCCTTGGTCGGCTTGCTCTGCTTCTTGAGCGCCTCGACCACCGCCAGCACCGCCTTGTCGATGCCGCGCTTGATGTCCATCGGGTTGTGCCCGGCGGCCACCAGCTTGGCGCCCTCGCGGAAGATCGCCTGGGCGAGCACGGTGGCGGTGGTCGTCCCGTCGCCGGCGACGTCGGAGGTCTTGCTCGCCACCTCCTTCACCATCTGGGCGCCCATGTTCTCGAAGCGGTTCTCGAGCTCGATCTCCTTGGCCACCGTCACGCCGTCCTTGGTGATGGTGGGGGAGCCGAACGACTTCTCGATCACCACGTTGCGACCCTTGGGACCCAGGGTGACCTTCACCGCGTCCGCCAGGGTGTTCACCCCGCGGAGGATCGCCTCGCGCGCGCGGGTGTCGAAGATGATGTCCTTGGCCATCTGATGTTCTCTTTCGTCGTTGGGGTGGTTGCTGGGCTTACTTCTCGATCACGCCGAGGACATCCTCCTCGCGGAGGATGAGGTGGTCCTCGCCCTCGATTTTCACCTCGGTGCCGGCGTACCTGCTGAAGAGGATGGTGTCGCCGGCCTTGATGTCGAGCGGGCGGACCTTGCCGTCCTCGAGGATCTTGCCGTTGCCCACGGCGATCACCTTGCCCTCGAGCGGCTTCTCCTTCGCGGTGTCGGGGATGATGATGCCCCCCTTGGTCTTGTTCTCCTCGGCGACGCGCTTGACGATCAGCCGGTCCTGCAGCGGGCGAATCTTCATCTTCGTTCCCTCGTGCATCGTGTGGGTTTGAGTGCGGGGCTGGCACTCGAGCGACGCGACTGCCAGGCCCCTGGCGCGGCGGACAATAACCGCGGAGATCCCCCTGTCAAGGCGCCCCGGAAGTCGTGCAAGCCCCCGTCCCTGTTCGTGTTTTCGAGCGCAAGGACTGCGCCCGCAAGCACTGTCGGCGCCCGAGTGCCAGCCGCTGGCCTGGCAGAGAGACCCGCCGAGTGCCAGCGCAACCCCCCGGAATTCCAGGCCCCCCGGATGCATCTCCGTCGCGACCATTGCTACCCTTCCTGGACCGATGGACGTCGTTGCGGTCGCCTCGTTGAAGCACTTCTTCAAGTCGCTCCTGGACGAGGCACTGGGACAGACCGGGCTGGACGTCGCCGAGGTGACGGAGTTCTACCTCGCCAACCTCCTGGCCGAGTTCGCCGCCGCCGACCGGCTGTTCGCTCCCGATGCGCCGGGCGGCGCCGAGGAGCCGCTCGCGGTGCTCTACCACCGGGCGCAGTCCGCCGAGCGCGAGGAGCGGATCCGCATCCTCCGCCGGCTCGGCGACGTGTCGCTCTACAAGGCCGGCTTCTTCGCCGGAGCGCTGCGGGGAAGCGTGGTCGGGCAGGGCTACA
>DASPUU010000132.1:0-11955 GCA_035622755.1 Myxococcaceae bacterium | reverse complement strand
TCCGCGACACCTGCTTGCGTCTCCTCGAGCGGAACTGGCCCTCGCTCCGGGGGCGGCTCCGGGTCCTCGGGGAGCGCACGCCCCTGGACTTCGCGCGCCAGGGTGCCCCGGGAGGCTCCCTCTATGGCCATCTCCCCCACGGGCGGCTGGGCGCGTTCCGGCGTCCCCGCCTCCGTGCGGGTCCGGGGGTGGTCTTCGCCGGCGGCGGGACCCACCCGGGCGGCGGGGTGCCGATGGTCATGCTCTCGGGCCGGTTCGCCTCGGAGCTCCTGCTCCGCGAGGAGCTGGCGGCATGAGTCTCCCGGCGGTCGTGCCTCTGCCGTCCATGCCGGGGAGCTACCGCTGGTACTACGCGGACGTCGTGGCCGGCGACACGACGGCGGTCTTCATCCTGCTCCTGGGCAGCCCCTTCTCGTCGCGCTACGCCGCCCGGGCGGCGCGCGGGGCCCTGCCCGCCGAGCACTGCGGCGTGAACTTCGCGCTCTACCAGGCGGGGTCCCGGCGGCAGTGGGTGATGACCGAGCACGCCCGGGCATCCGCCGCCCCGGACGAGCTCCGCATCGGGGACTCGACGCTGACCTACCGCGACGACGGCTCGCTCGAGTTCTTCGTCCGCGAGCGGACGGCGCCGTTCGGGGCGATGACCAAGGCGGTCCTCACCCTGAGCCCGGAGGTGCCGCCGGCGGCGGCCCAGACGCTGGTGGACGCCCATGCCTGGGCTCCGCTGGCGGTGCGTGCCCGGGCCACGCTCCGGCTTCCCCTCCTGAACCTCGTCTTCGAGGGGCGCGGCTACCACGACATGAACCAGGGCGAGCGGCCGCTGGGGGCGGACCTCCCGGGCTGGCACTGGACCCGGGCCCACCTGGCCGGGTCGACCCATGTCGACTACCGGCTCCCCGGTGGAGACTCGCTGCGGGTGAGCGGGTCGCCGCAAGGGGTCCTGGTCGAGCGGTGCAGCGGCGCGCCGGTGGCGATGGCGCGGACGGCCTGGGGCCTCAAGGTGCCTCGGACGCTGCGGGCCGGGCCGCTCGAGCTTCCCTCGCCCCGGCTGCTCGAATCTTCCCCCTTCTACGCCCGGCTCGAGGCCGGCGGCGCGGACGCCCACCTCCTCGGGGAGGTGGCGGACTTCCGGCGCCTCCGGTCCCCTCTCGTCCGCTGGATGGCGCGCCTCCGGACGCGCGTGGAGGCGCCGGCATGACCGTGGCCCTCGTGGTCGCCCTGCTGTGGGTGGTGACGGCGGCGCTCTTCACCGCGGTGACGCTGGTCCGGCTCGACCGGGCGGCGGCCTCGGTGGGCGGGACGCCCGGGGCTCCGCCCGACGTGCTCCTGCTCCGTCCGGTGGACGAGCCCACCGAGCGCGAGCTCCGGAACCTGGCCCAGGCGTGCGACTACTCCGGAAGGCTACGCCACGTCGTCGTCTCGCCCTACCGGCCGCGGCTTCCGGCCGGGGTCGAGTGGCACTTCTCGGACCCGGTGACGCCGAACCGGAAGGTGGGCCACCTCACCTATGCCCTGGCCACCCTGGCCCGGCCCGGCGAGGTGGCGCTGGCCGTGGACGCGGACGTCGCCGTCGACGGCGCGCTGGTGGCCGGGCTGGCCGGACCCGTGGCCGGGGGCGCCGCGCTCTCCACCGCCGCGCCCGCGCCCTTCGGAGCGCGCGGCCCCGGCGCCCGGGCGGCGCAGGCGCTGCTCCTCGCCACCCAGCACGCCTTCGTCCCGCTCTACGTGATGAGCCTCGGCGCCCGCGCCATCTGCGGGAAGGCGCTCGGCCTCGGCCCGGAGGCCCGCGCGCTCCTCCCGGAGCTCGGCGAGCACATCGGCGAGGACCTGGAGCTCGCGCTTCGGCTGCACGCGCGCAGCCGGGAGGTCGCCCTCTCCGCCGCGCCGGCCCGGATTCCCGTCGATCCGGACACCCGGGTACGCGCCGCCGTCGGGCGCTTCAGCCGGTGGATGCACGTGCTCCGCGCCCACCGCCCGGGTCTCCTCCCCACCGTCCCCTGGCTCCTCTGCCCGAGCCCTCTCCTGGTCGTGGCCGCGCTCGCCCTGCGCTCGCCGTGGCTGCTCGCCTCGGTGGCCGTGCTCCTCGGGCTGCGCACGGCGCTCGCCGTGCGGCTGACGCGCGCCCACCCGGAGGGCTCGACGGCCGCGAGGGACTGGTTTCTCGGCGAGCTGCTGCTGCTGGTCGCCTTCGTCCATTCGCTCGGAGTCCGGACGGTGGCCTGGCGGGGACGCCGCTTCCGCCTTTTGCCCGGGGGAAGGATGCAGCCGGCGGTGGAGGAGCCATGACCTACGGGCGCTTCCTCCTGCTCTTCCTCGTCCTGCCGCTCGGCGTCCTCGCCCTCCGCGGCGAGCTGGCGCGCGGGCCGTGGCGGCCGCTCCTGCTCGTGCTCGGCCTGGCCTACGCCGCCACCACGCCCTGGGATGCCTGGGCGGTGGCGCACGGCCTGTGGGCCTTTCCGCCCGGCAAGGTGTGGGGCCCGCGCCTCCTCGGGCTGCCGCTCGAGGAGTACTGCTTCTTCGGCCTCCAGACGCTGCTCACCGGGCTCTGGGTGCGCCGGCGCCTCGAGCGCCTTGCCGAGCCCGGAGGGAGCGCGGCGTGAGCGCGGGCCGGACCAGCTACCTCGTCCACCTCCTCGGCTGGGGGCTCCCGCTGCTCGCCGTCCAGCTCGGATTCCTGGCGCGGGCCTGGCGGGGGCGGCTCCGGGAGCCGCTCGGCGCCGTGCTCCCGCCGGTCCTGGTGGTCACCGCCTGGCTCGTGCTCGGCGACCATCTCGCCATCTCCGCCGGGGTGTGGGAATTCGGCACGGGGAAGCTCCTCGGTGTGACGCTGGGCGCGGTGCCTCTCGAGGAGGTGCTCTTCTTCCTCCTCACCAATCTCCTGGTGGGCCTCGGTCTCGTGCTCTTCATGCCGAGCGCCGGGGTCCGGCGGAGGCCCGGGCGATGATTCCGCCGCGCAAGGGCGGCCCGGCCGGCCGGGCGGTGGCCGGCTACGTGCGGTGGAAACTGCGCTCCGCGTTCCGCGGGGTCTGGGTGCGAGGCACGCCGAGCGCGTCGACCGGCGGCCTTCTGGTCTACGCCAACCACCCGGGCTTCTGGGACGGCTTCGTGGCTCACGAGCTGAGCCGGGCGGCCGGCTGGGATGCCTACTGCCTGATGGAGGAGCGGAACCTCAGGCGCTACCCCTTCCTGGCGAGGCTGGGCGCCTTCTCCATCGAGCCGGGGCGGGCGGGCTCGGCGCTCGAGTCGCTCCGGTACGCGCGCGCGCTCCTCCGCCGTCCCCGGGCGGTGGTCTTCATCTTTCCGGAGGGGGAGCTGCGCCCCTTCGGCGAGATGCCGCTCCGGCTGGCCCGCGGGGTGGAGGTGCTGGCCCGCATCTCCGGCGCGCCCTGCCTTCCGGTCGGCATCCGCTACGTCCTCCTCGAGCACGAGAAGCCGGACGTCCTGCTCGACGTCGGCAGCCCCCATCCCCCGGCGCCGCTCGAGGTGCTCCGCGAGCGGCTGGAGGAGCGCGTCCGGCGGCTGGCCGCGGTGACGCGGCTCGAGGGCTTCGACAGGCTCCTGGCCGGGTGGCCGGGCGTCGCCGAGCGCTGGGACCGGGCGAGGGGGCTCGGGGACGGAGCGCGACCGTGAGCCTGCGCATCCGGACCATCGCCCGGCTGACGGGGGTCCGCGAAGCGACGCTGCGCGCCTGGGAGCGGCGCTACGGCTTCCCCCGCCCGATGCGCGCCGAGAACAACTACCGCATCTACTCCCGCGACGAGGCGGAGGCCATCCGCCGGGTGGCGGCACTGCTCCGCGAGGGCTACAGCGCGAGCGAGGCCATCGACCAGGTCCGCTCCGTGGCGCCGGGAGCCGCTCCTGTCCTCGAGCAGGCGCGCGAGCGCTTCTGGTCGGCGGTGGCGGCCCTGGACGCGGAGGGCGCCGAGGCCGCGCTGGACCAGGCCCAGCGGGCGGTGCTCCCGGTGTCCTTCTGCGACGGCGTTCTCCTCCCCGCCCTGCGCGAGATGACCGACCGGCTCGACGTGGCGCGCGAGCACCTGGCCTCGGCGCTGGTCCGCCAGCGGCTGCGGGCCCTCGCCCAGGCGCCCGGGCCGGCCTCGGGCCCGCGGGCGGTGCTCGCCTGCCCGTCCGGTGAGCGGCACGAGGGCGGTCTGCTCGGCCTCGGGGTTCACCTCCGGGCGATGGGGTGGAGGCTGACGGTCCTCGGGGCGGACACGCCGGCGGAGGCGGTGGTGGAGGCCGCACGCCGGGTGGGTGCCGACGTGGTGGCCCTGTCCTTCATCACCGCCCGGGCGCCGGAGGAGGTCGAGGCCTACGTCCGCACGGTGGTGGCCGGGTCGGCGGCGCCGGTGGTGGTGGGGGGGCCGGTGGCGCGCGACAACGCGCGCCGGGCAGCGGCGGCCGGGGCGCGGGTGGCCGAGTCGGCGGAGGAGATCGCCGCGCTCGCCCGGCGCCCTCCGCTGGCCGGCGCTCGCTGAACGCGGAGCGGTTTGCTACACCCTCGGCCCGGTGACGGACCGGGTGGCGCTGGTGACCGGTGCAACGCGCGGCGTGGGCCGGGCGGTGGCGCTGCGCTTCGCACGGCTGGGGTGGGACGTGGTGGCCACCTGGCGGCGCGAGGAGGGCCTGGCGGCATCGTTGGTCCGGGAGGTGGAGGCGCTGGGGCGGCGCTGCCTGACGGTGCACGCCGACCAGCTCGAGCCGGAGACGGCCTTCCCGCCGCTCTTCGAGCGGGTGAGCCAGGAGTTCGGGCACCTGGACGCGGTGGTGGCCAACGCCGCCTCGACGGCCTTCCTGCCGCTCATGGACACCAAGGCCCACCAGATGGACAAGACGTTCGCCGTCACGGTGAAGAGCTTCATCCTCCTGGCGCAGGGGGCGAGGACGCCGATGGCCGGCCGGCGGGGAAGCATCGTCGCCGTCTCGGGGATGGACAGCCGGATGCCGATTCCCTTCCACGGCCTGCTCGGGGCGATGAAGGGGGCGATGGAGGTGCTGGTGAAGTACCTGGCGGTGGAGCTGACCGGGGAGGGCATCCGGGTGAACGGGGTGAACCCGGGGTACATCGACACCGACAGCGCGCGGTTCTACACCGGGGATGCCTGGGATGCCTTCGCCGCCGCGGCCCGGGAGCAGGTGCCGGCCGGGCACATCGCCTCGCCGGAGGAAATCGCGGCTCCCATCACCTGGCTGTGCACCGAGGAGGCCGGGTACGTCAACGGCCAGACGCTGGTCGTCGACGGCGGCCTGGAGGTGAACTACGCCGTGGCCCAGGCGAGCCAGCTGACGCGCGGGAAGTAGATGACCCGGGCGGGAGGGGGTCCTGACCCAGCGAGCGTCGCCATCACCCTGGTCTTCGCGCTGTTCGTGGCGGTCACCGCGCCGTTGTGCGTGGCCATCGGATTCCTCCTCCTCGTCGCCAGCTGGGCCGTGGACCCGGACCGCAGGCTGCTCCATGCCTTCGTCTGTCGCTGGTGCGTGGGCTACCTGCACCTGAACCCGTTCTGGCGCCTGCACGTCGAGGGGCGGCAGCGCGTTCCTCCGGGTCCGGCGGTGCTGGTGGCCAACCACCAGTCGATGGCGGACATCGTGGCGGCGATGGCGCTTTTTCGCTCCTTCAAGTTCGTCAGCAAGCGGTCGCTGTTCCGGGTGCCGCTGCTGGGCTGGATGATGAGCTGGATCCGCCACGTGCCGCTCGACCGGGGGCGGCCGCACTCCACCCGGGCGATGCTCGAGGATTGCCGCGGCTGGCTGCACCGCGGGGTGGCGGTGTTCTTCTTTCCCGAGGCGACCTACGGACCGCGGGACCGGATGCTGTCCTTCCGGCCGGGCGCGTTCCTCCTGGCGGTGGAGGAGCACGTCCCCATCGTCCCGGTGCTCATCGAGGGAACGCGGGAGCTGCTGGACGGGGACGGGCCGTGGATGGCGCCCCGGGCGCAGGTGAAGGTGACGGTGCTCGAGCCGCTGATGCCCCCGCATGCTGCGGACGCCGACGCGCTGGCGGTCCAGGTGCAGGCGCTTTACCTCGCACGGCGAGTGTGAGGCATCGACACCCCTGGATCCGGCGTTTGCCCTCCAGGGAGCCGGGGGGTTTCGTGCCGGCGGGGGTGGGCGATGACTGGACGTCTCCTGGGCGTGCTCCTCGTCGTGTCGGCCGTCGGTGCAGCGTTCAGCTGGCCGCGCTCGAAGGAATCTGGCGCTGCGCCGCCGGACCCGCTCTGGACGAGCGTGGGCAGCATGACGACGGGCCGCTTCTACCACACGGCCACGCTGCTTCCCTCGGGGAAGGTGCTGGTTGCCGGCGGTTCCGGCGTCGCGGGCGACGGCACGAGCGCGGAGCTCTACGACCCCGCGACCCGGACGTGGACCGCCACCGGTTCGATGTCCGTGTCGCGTCGAGAGCACACGGCGACTCTGCTCCCGTCCGGCAAGGTGCTGGTGGCGGGCGGGGTCACCGAGACTGCCGAGCTCTACGACCCGGCCACCGGGACATGGGGCGCCACCGGTTCGATGACCGACCTGCGGGAGGAGCACACGGCCACGCTCCTTCCGTCGGGCAAGGTCCTGGTGGCGGGCGGTTACGGGTCGACCTCGCCCCTGGCCAGCGCCGAGCTCTACGACCCGGCCACCGGGACCTGGAGCCTGACCAGCTCGCTGCCGTCCGTGCGCGACGGCCACACCGCGACGCTCCTTCCATCGGGGCTGGTCCTGGTGGCAGGGGGGATCAGCGGCGACCTCCCGGGTGCGCTGGTCACGTTGCTCTACGACCCGTCGACGGGCATGTGGAGCGAGACCGGGTCGATGACCAAGGGCCGCTTCAACCACACCGCGACGTTGCTCCCCTCGGGCGAGGTGGTGGTGGCAGGTGGATTTGGCGACGGCGGAACGGATACGTCGAGCGCGGAGGTCTACGAGCCGGGGTCGGGCCGGTGGATGACGACGGGCTCGCTGGCGACGGCACGCGAGTACCACACGGCGACGCTGCTTCCGTCGGGCAAGGTGCTGGTCGCCGGAGGCACGGACCGCACCGCCGATTTCGCCAGCGCGGAGCTCTACGACCCGGATGCGGGGACCTGGAGCGCCACCGATTCGCTGGCGACGCCACGGGAGGGGCACGTCGCGACGCTCCTCCGCTCCGGAGCCGTCCTCGTCGCGGGGGGTGGTCCGGTCTGGGTGGCCTCCTCGCCCGTTCTCTCCAGCGCCGAGGCCTACGACCTGGTCCTCCTCTCCCCCTCGACGTCCGCCGTGGGTCCGGGAGAGAGCGAGACCTTCAGCGCGTCCGGCGGCAGCGGCTCGGGGTACCTCTTCGCCTTCGTGACGAACGCCTCGGGTGGAACCCTGAGCCCGGCCGGCGCGTACACGGCGGGGTCGACCGGCGGGGTGACGGACACCGTCCAGGTCACCGATTCGCTGGGGGGCTCCGCCACCGCGACGGTGACCGTCGGGACACCGCTCGCCGTCTCTCCGTCCAGCGCCACGGTCGCCCCCGGGGGAACCCAGAGCTTCACGGCCTCGGGCGGAAGCGGCACCGGGTACCGGTGGGACGTCGCGACCAACGCGTCGGGGGGAACCGTGACGGCAGCTGGCGTGTACACCGCGGGAGCCACGGGAGGGGTGACCGACGTGGTCCGCGTGACCGACTCGACCGGTTCGGCGGCGACGGCCTCCGTGACCGTCACGTCGAGCCCGGCGTCGAGCAGCGGCGGCTGCAGCACGGCGGGAGACGGCAGCTTCACGCTCGCGGCGCTCGCCCTCCTGGCTGCGGCTCGTGAACGGCGCCCCCGGCCGCCCGCGCGCGGGGGTAATCAGGTCCCCTGATTCCGCTCGAGCGCTCGAAAGTCGAGCAATCTCGCGCGAGTAGACGAAAATCGTGGAATCAGGTCCCCTGACTCCGTCGATTCTCGAAGAACCACCGTGCTTTCGCGAAGTTGGCGCGAAATGGGCGAATCAGGTGACCTGATGAGGCTCCGCGGCCGACCCGGCGGGGGGAGGGACCCACCGCAGCCGCCGCCACTCGGGGGGGACTGGCACCGCCAGGCCGGGACGAGCAGAGGGGCGCGAGCCCGCGCGTCTCGCTCGCCGCTCCGAGCCAGCCCACGCTAGAGGACGATCTTCGGATCGTCCGGCCTCGGCCGGTAGAGGAGCGCCGTCCGCCCGAGCAGCTGCGCGACCTCGGATCCGGTGGACGCGGCGAGCGCCGAGGCGATCTCCGCCCGCGTCCCGGGGGCGTTCTCGGACACCTTCACCTTGACCAGCTCGTGGTCGTGGAGGGCCTGCTCGAGCGCCGCCACCAGGGCGTCGGTGACGCCGGAGTGGCCCACCTGGACGACCGGGCGCAGGTGATGGCCGAGGGCGCGCAGGGTCCGGCGCTGCTTCCCGCTCAGAGCCATGCCGGCCGTGGCACGCTCACCGCCCGGTGAGAAGGCGGATCTCCCGCTGGGCGTCGACGTGCCCCTGGTCCAGCTGGACGCACTTCTTGAAGTGCTTGAGGGCGAGCATGTTGTCGCCGGTGAGCTTGTGGAGCTGCCCGATGAGGTAGTGCGCCGGGGCGCACCGCTCGTTGAGCTTGAGGGCATGGTGCAGGTCGCGCATCGCGTCGACCATGGCCACCTTCTTGTCCGGGGTGGTGAAGAAGCGGGCGTAGCCCCGCCAGGCGTAGAACTCCCCCTCGCGCGGGTTGAGGGTGATGGAGTCGTCGAGCGCCTTGACTGCCTCCGGGAAGCGGCGCGCTTTGATCATCGCCACCCCCTTGTGGAACGTCTCCTCGGCGGCGAGCACCTGCCGCACGTCGACCTGGCTGCCGCCGCCCGCCTTGAGCGACTCGAGGTAGTCGGCGCGGGACTGGTCGTCCCCGAGCACCCGCGAGGCCTCCCCGACCATGGCGAAGACCTGGGCCTTGAGCTCGGCCAGCTCGACCGGAGCGCCGGGCGGAACCGTGTCCGGGTGGTACAGCTTGGCGAGCTTGAAGTATGCCGCCTTGACCGCGGCGGCATCCGCCTTGTCGGTGAGGCCGAGGAGCTGGAAGTGGTTGAGCGCCTTGCCCTTCTCCAGCCGGCTTCGCAGGGCGCGGATCTCGGCGTCGTAGTCGACCGGAGTGCCGGGGATGGGCGTGGGTCCGGCGAGGACGGTGCGCGGGGCCCCGGCCGGCGCTGGCGTGGGCGTGGGGGGCGTGGGCGACGTGGAGGAGACGGCGCGCGGCGCGGCCACCGGCGGAGGCGTGGGGGCGGAGCGGGGAGGCACCGAGGCCGTCCCCACCGGGCGCGGCGCGGCGGCGCTCGGCGGCGGGGGAGGGACCGGAGCGGGTGGCGGAACGACGGGATGCTCCCCGGTGGGAGCGGCCCCACCCTTGAGCTCCACGTCCGGAAAGGACAGGGCGTCCAGCTCGCGGAGCAGGACGGCCAGGCGGAGGATGACCTCCATCTCGCCGGCGTGGGTCTGGGCGAGCAGCGCCAGGGACTTGGTGCCGTCGAAGTAGCCGAGCACCCGCAGCTCCTGGGCGGTGAAGCGCAGGTCGGGGAGCGTATTGCCGTCTCCGCGCCGCACCAGCGGCCGCTGGCGCACGTCCATCATCCGCCGCTTGAGATCGTTGATCGGAAAGCGCCGCAGCACGTCGGCCAGGAAGGCCCAGCGGTTCCCGAGGGGGAGGCTCTTGCTCGTGGGAAGATCGATGGCCTGGTACTGGAAGAGCCCCGACGGGGCGAGGAAGGCGCGGAGCACGAGCGCGGCCGCTCGCTGGGTGAGGGCGGGAAAGACCAGCCCCGGATTGACCAGCCCCAGGGCGAAGAGGGTGGCCAGCACCTCGCCGCCGAAGCGTCCCTTCTCCTTCTCGGCGACCTTGACCTGCTCGGGGGTCACCAGGCCGGCCTGGATGAGGTACGGCTCGAGGGCATCCTCCGGATGCGTGGAATCGGCGAACTCGGGATTGCCCTTCCGGAAGTGAACGAGGATGGCCCGGTCGGCGAGCTGGAAGGTGAACAGACCGGTGACGTTGGTCTCCGCGGCCTGGACGTAGACGCGGATGGCGCTGATCTCCGCCAGGTCTCCCGAGGCGACGGTGAAGGCGACGCCCGGTGCGGCGGGCGGGGAGGACCGCGGCGTGGTGGTCCGGGGCGGCACGGGCATACCGCCCGCCGGAGTCGGCGACGTGGAGGTGGTGCGGCCGGGGGTCCCGTCGGTGAAGCGCGGCTCGGCGACGGCCGGCGAGCCGGCAGCCGGCGTCGGCCGGGGGGGCGCCATGTTGAAGCTCCCGGTGGGCGTCTTCTTGGGAGCCGGAGGTGAGACCGGCGGTATGGAGGGGACGGGGTTGCTGCCGGTGGGGCTCGAGGAGCGCGCCGTCCCCACCACGGGGGTGCGGACCGGCGTGGGCACCGACGCGGTCACCTTGGGCATTGGGCCGGGGGCAGCGGCGGCCGCGGCGGGCGGCGGCGCCGGCGACACCGTGGGGGCGGCCCCGTTCCCCGTGTCCCCCCAGAGATGGCGAGGGAAGTAGTCGCGGAGGTTGGGGTACCGGGCTGGGTCCGCGTACTGGATGCCATCGGTGGACACCTGGAGCCGGCCGTTGAGCACCCCCCCGTCGATGAGGAGCTCCACGGTCACCGGCTCCAGTGGCCCGTAGACCTTCCCCTCTCCGTCACGAACGAAGATCTGCTGCACGGCCTCAGATCCATCCCCGCGGGCGCGCCGGGCTTTCGCGAGGGAGACTCGGTCACCTGGACGGCCGATGTCCAGTCCCGATGTCCCTCGGGCGGCGGCGCGGGGCCGGTCAGAGACGACTCCCCTCAGGCCACCGCCTGCACTGCGAGCCGGAGGAGGCGCAGGAAATCCTGGGCATTGGTCACCACCCCGAAGGCCTGGTGGGTGCCCCGGTCGCGGAGCTTGCTGACCACGAATTCCGAGGCGTCGACGCAGACCACGGGAAGCGGGCGGAGCCAGCCGTCGGGGTCCACCACGAAGGACGGGAGCATGTTTCCCACGGCGATGGCGTGGAGGGCGGTGGCGATGAACACCGCCGCCGTCCCGCGGGCGGCGTGCGGCCGCATCGCGTCCTGGGCATCGAGCACGTCGGGGACGACCTCGGGAAGCGGCCCGTCGTCGCGGATGCTCCCGCACAGGACGAAGGGTGTCTGGTGGACGACACAGGCGTGCATCACGCCGTCGCGGAGGATGCCCTGGTGGACGGCCGGGGCGATCCCGCCGGCGGCGCGGATGCGGTTGATGGCGCGCAGGTGGGCCCCGTGGCCGAGGGGCATCGTCTCGCCGGCGTGGCTCATCCCCAGGGTCGTCCCGTAGAGGCTGGCCTCGATGTCGTGCACGGCCACGGCGTTTCCGGCGAGCAGCGCTCCGACGAAGCCGTTGGCCACGAACCAGGCCAGGTCCTCGCGCGCCCGGGCGTGGACCAGGGCCGGTCCGGTGACCCAGAGCACGTGGCCGCCGCGGGCCTTCTCGGCGAGGAGGAGCCGGGCGATCTGCTCGTAATCGGTGGGCTTCTCCCGGCTCACGTCGCTGGCCATGAACTTGAACGAGGCGTCGCTCGCCGGGTCGAAGAGCCCCTGCTTGACCAGGATGCCCTCGCTGCCGTCCTCCTGGAGCCCGAGCGCCACCGGGTCGCCGAGCCGCACCCGCCGCATCTCGCGTGCCCAGAGCTCGCCGTCGGGCGCGCGGATGACGCAGGCGTCCATCCGGGGCTCCCGGGGCATCGCCCAGCGACCCTCCGACTTCACCCAGGTGGGAAGATTGGTGGTCGAGTAGAAGCCCTCGGGGAGGACGCCGTCGGCGGGCGCCGGGGCGAAGCGGGCGTCCGGCGCGGTGCGGAGGGCCTGGGCCTCGAAATCGGGTGGGGGGACGCGCATGGCCAGGGAGGGAGCATGCCACGGCGCCCGCGCGGAGGAGGGCCCGCTGGCGGCTCAGCCCCATGCCCTGCTCGCCGACGGAGCTCGTCCAGGCCGGTCTGTCGAG
>DASPUU010000131.1:0-3645 GCA_035622755.1 Myxococcaceae bacterium | reverse complement strand
GAGGTACCGGAGGCAACCACATGTCGACGAGCGCAATCGAGGCCAAGGTCAAGTCCATCATCGCCGACCAGCTGGGCGTGGGCGAGGATGAGATCAAGCCGGAGTCGTCGTTCATCGAGGACCTCGGGGCGGACAGCCTCGACATCGTCGAGCTGGTGATGGCGATGGAGGAGGAATTCGAGGTGGAGATCCCCGACGAGGAGGCGGAGAACATCAAGACCGTCGGCGACGCCATCAATTACATCAACTCGCACAAGAAGTAGGTCGACTCCCGTGGGGACCCGCCGCGTCGTCGTCACCGGAACCGGCTTGATCACCGCCCTGGGAACGGGGACGGAGAAGAGCTGGTCCGGCCTGCTGACCGGCAGATCCGCCGTCGGGCCGGTGACGAAGTTCGATGCCTCGGCGCTGGCGGCGCGCATCGCCGGGGAGGTGAAGGACTTTCAACCCGACGCCTGGGGGATGGACCGCCGTGAATCGCGGCGGATGGACCTCTTCACCCAGTACGCCATCGCTGCCACCGAGATGGCGATGCGCGAGAGCGGGCTGCCCATCGGGGTGGACAAGCCGCACGGCTATGCCGCGGAGAAGGTGGCGGTCATCCTCGGCTCGGGCATCGGCGGGATCGGCTCGCTCGAGGAGCAGCACCGGCGGGCCCTGGAGAAGGGCTTCGACCGCATCTCACCCTTCTTCATTCTCCAGATGATCATCAACATGGCGCCGGGCCTGGTGAGCATCCGCCACGGCGCCAAGGGACCCAACTGGTCCCCGGTCTCCGCCTGCTCGACCAGCGCCCACGCCATCGGCGAGGCGGCCAAGTCGATCCGCATCGGTGAGACCGACGCCGCCATCGCCGGCGGGGCCGAGGCCTCCATCACCCCGCTCTCCATCGGCGGGTTCGCGGTGATGAAGGCGCTCAGCACGCGCAACGACGACCCGGCCACCGCCAGCCGGCCGTTCGACCGCGACCGGGACGGCTTCGTGATGGGGGAGGGCGCCGGGGTGGTGGTCCTCGAGGAGCTGGAGCACGCCCGGGCGCGGGGGGCGAACATCCTCGCCGAGCTGGCCGGGTACGGCGCCAACTCCGATGCCTTCCACGAGACGCAGCCGGCTCCGGAAGGAGAGGGCGCGGCCCGGTGCATGCGCCTGGCGCTGGCCGACGCCCACCTGGCGCCGGAGGACATCGGCTACATCAACGCCCACGGCACCTCCACTCCCTTCAACGACGCCAACGAGACCAAGGCCATCAAGACCGTGTTCGGCGCCCACGCCAAGAAGCTGATGGTCAGCTCCACCAAGTCGATGACCGCCCACATGCTCGGGGCCGCCGGCGGCGCCGAGGCGGTGGTCAGCGTGCTCGCCCTGACCCGCGGGGTCATTCCGCCCACGGCCAACTACACCACGCCCGATCCGGAGTGCGACCTGGACTACGTCCCCCGCACGCCGCGCGAGGTCCGGGTCAACGCCGTCCTCAGCAACTCCTTCGGATTCGGCGGGACCAACGCCGTGCTGGTCTTCAAGCGCTTCCGCTAGAGGCGACTGGTCGCACCGCGCCCGGCGCCGGCCTTGGGGTACAGTGGCCCGGGCCCATGGAAAACACCGCTCCCCTCGTCGAGGTCGACCCGCAGATGGCGGACGTCATCCGGCGCGAGACGCTGCGCCAGGAAGAAGGTCTGGAGCTCATCGCCTCGGAGAACTTCGTCAGCCCGGCCGTCCTGGAGGCCGCCGGCTCGGTGCTGACCAACAAGTACGCCGAGGGCTACCCGGGCCGCCGCTACTACGGCGGTTGCGAGGTGGTGGACGAGGCGGAGACCCTGGCCATCGACCGGGCCAAGCAGCTCTTCGGCGCCGAGGCGGTCAACGTCCAGCCCCACTCCGGGAGCCAGGCGAACATGGCCGCCTACATGGCGGTGATGTCCCCCGGCGACACCCTCCTCTCGCTGGACCTGAATTCCGGCGGGCACCTCACCCACGGCATGTCGCTCAACTTCTCCGGGCGGCTCTACCGGGTGGTGCACTACGGGCTGGACCCGAAGACGGAGCGCATCGACCTCGACCAGGTTCGGAGGCTGGCGCACGAGGCCCGCCCCAAGGTGCTGGTGGTGGGAGCCTCCGCCTATCCGCGCACGCTGGACTTCGCCGCCTTCCGCGAGGTGGCCGACCAGGTCTCGGCCACGCTGCTGGTGGACATGGCCCACATCGCCGGTCTGGTGGCGGCCGGCGAGCACCCCTCCCCGGTGCCCGTGGCCGAGCTGGTCACCACCACCACCCACAAGACGCTCCGCGGGCCGCGCGGCGGGATGGTGCTCTGCCGGGAGTCGCTGGCCAAGGCGGTCAACTCGCAGGTCTTCCCGGGCATCCAGGGGGGGCCGCTGATGCACGTCATCGCCGCCAAGGCGGTGGCCTTCCACGAGGCGCTGCAGCCCGCCTTCCGCAGCTACCAGCGGCAGATCGTCCGCAACGCCCGCGCCCTGGCCGAGGCGCTGCAGCGGGCCGGCTGCCGGCTCGTCTCCGGGGGCACCGACACCCACCTCATGCTCGTCGACCTGCGGCCGAAGAAGCTGACCGGGAAGGTGGCCGAGGCGGCGCTGGGCAAGGCGGGGATCACGGTGAACAAGAACATGATCCCCTTCGATCCGGAGAAGCCGATGGTCACCTCCGGCATCCGGGTGGGGACCCCGGCGCTGACCGCGCGGGGGATGAGGGAGGCGGAGATGGCCCGGGTGGGGGCGCTGGTGGGGGAGGTGCTGGACCAGGCCGCCGACGAGGCGGCGCTGGCCCGGGTCCAGGGCCAGGTCCGGGAGCTGGCCCGGAGCTTTCCCCTCTACGCCCATCGGCTCCGCGCCTGAGGGCGCGGTCGACTCGCCCGGAAAAGGGTCGAGGCCCCTCGCTTGCGCCATGCGCTGCCCCTTCTGTCACGGCCCGGAGAACAAGGTGCTCGATTCGCGCGAGTCCCACGAGGGGGCGGTCACCCGCCGGCGCCGGGAGTGCCTCGCCTGCCGCCGGCGCTTCACCACCTACGAGCGGGTCGAGGAGCTGATGCCGCTGGTGGTGAAGAAGGACGGCCGGCGCGAGCCGTACGACCGGGAGAAGCTGATCTCCGGGCTCCAGAAGGCGGTGGAGAAGCGCCCGGTGTCGATGGACCAGCTCGAGGCGCTGGTGGCCGAGGTGGAGTCCCGCATCCTCGAGCGGGGCGAGAAGGAGGTTCCCTCCAGCCTCGTCGGCGAGGAGGTGATGCGCCGGTTGCGCGCGCTCGACCAGGTGGCGTACGTCCGGTTCGCATCGGTGTACCGGAGCTTCCGGGACATCGAGGAGTTCATGGACGAGCTGAAGGGCCTACTGGATGACCACGCTCCCGAAGGCGGGCGTCGCAAGCGCGGGCGGCCCGACGACTGAGCTGCCACCAGGCGCCGAGGACCGGATGCGCCTCGCCCTGGCCGAGGCCGGGCTGGCCATCGGCCGCACCCACCCCAATCCCGCCGTCGGCGCGGTGCTGGTGAAGGACGGCCGGGTCGTCGGCCGGGGACACACCGCCCCTCCCGGAGGCCCGCACGCCGAGGTCCGGGCGCTGACCGATGCCGGGCCCGCCGCCCGGGGCGCCGACCTCTTCACCACCCTCGAGCCCTGCGGGCACTGGGGCCGCAC
>DASPUU010000130.1:0-2790 GCA_035622755.1 Myxococcaceae bacterium | reverse complement strand
CATCGCTGCGCCTGCTCGACCGGACCGGGGGCCTCTTGCGGGAAGTACCCGCCTCCGACGGCCGCGCCGTCACCCTCCCAGCCACCGAGCCCCTTCCGGGACGGGTGGTGCAGGCCTTCCTCGCCGCGGAGGACCGGCGGTTCGGGATGCATCCCGGCGTCGACCCGCTGGCCATCGCCCGGGCGCTGCGCGACAACCTGAGGGCGGGACGCGTGGTGAGCGGTGCCTCCACCCTCACCCAGCAGCTCGCGCGCCGGCTCGTCCCCCGGGAGCGGACGTTGCTCGGCAAGCTCGAGGAGGCGCTCTGGGCGCTGCGGCTCACCGCACAGCTCTCCGGGGAGGCGCGCCTGCGCGAGTACCTGAACCGGGTGCCGATGGGCCGGGATCTCGCCGGCGTCGAGGAGGCGGCGGAGGTCTACTTCGGGCGGCCGGCGCGCTCGCTCTCCCTGGGCCAGGCGGCCCTGCTCGCCGGCCTGGCACGGGCACCGGCCACCGGGGACCCGGCGCTCTTCCCCGAGGCCGCCGCCCGGCGAATGCGGGGCGTGCTCGCGGCCATGGAGAGGGCCGGCTTCGTGAGCGTCCAGGAGGCACGGCTCGCCGCCGCCGCGCCGCTCGACCTGGTCGCCGACCCCCGCCCCTTCCGCGCTCCGCACCTGGTCACCGACCTCCTCCGTCGGCGAGCCTCCCTGGGACTGGAGCGGGCGGCCGAGGTGGTCACCACGATCGATCCCGCCCTGCAGCGTGCGGTGGAGGAGGTGCTCCGAGCCGAGGTCGCCTCGGACGGGAGGATGGGCCAGGCGGCGGCGGTGGTGGTCGACAACGCCACCGGCGAGGTGCTCGCCTACGTCGGGAGCGCCGAGTTCCTCGACGCGGCGCACGAGGGTCAGAACGACGGCGTGCGGGCGCTCCGGCAGCCGGGGAGCGCCCTCAAGCCCTTCGCCTACGGCCTGGCGCTGGCCCGGGGCTTCACCCCGGCCAGCCTCCTCAGCGACGTGGAGTGGCGCCTGAGCACGCCGGGGGGCGACTACGTCCCGCGCAACTACGACCGGCATGTCCACGGCCCGGTCCGGCTCCGGGCGGCTCTGGCCAACAGCTACAACGTCCCCGCCATCCGGCTCGCCGATGCGCTCGGCCCGGATCGCGTGCTGGAGGTGCTCCGCTCGGCCGGGTTCGACTCCCTCTGGCGGGATGCGGCGCACTACGGCGTCGGCCTGGTGCTGGGCAACGGGGACGTCTCGCTCTGGGAGCTGGCGCGCGCCTACCGCGGCCTGGCCCGGGGCGGCGTCCTCGGCCCGCTGAGCGCCGTCCGCGCCGCCGCCGATGCGCGCGGAGCGCCCGTTCCCGTCCGGCCCGAGGTCGAGCCCCGGCGCTTCCTTCCCCGCGACGCGGTGGCGCTCCTCACCGACGTCCTCGCCGACGAGGACGCCCGGGCCCCGGCCTTCGGGCTGGACAATGCGCTCCGCCTCCCCTTCCCGGTGGCGGCCAAGACCGGGACCAGCCGCGCCTACGTCGACAACTGGACCGTCGGCTTCACCCGCGAGCGCACCGTGGCGGTGTGGGCGGGCAACTTCGACGGCGCGCCGATGCACCGGGTGTCCGGCATCTCCGGCGCGGGCCCCATCTTCGCGCGCATCATGACCCTGGCCATGCGGGGCATCCGCCCGGAGCCCCTGGTCGACCGGAGCCGATTCGAGCGGGTGCGGGTGTGCGCCCTGTCCGGACGGCGGGCCGGCCCGCACTGCCCCTCGGCCGTGGACGAGCTGTTTCTCCCGGGCACCGCGCCGCACGAGGATTGCGAGATGCACCGCACCTCGGGCCCCGCTGGAGCCCGCCGGCCGGTCCTCGACGTCGGTCCCGAGTTCTACGCCTGGGCGCGCACGCAAGGGTGGCAGGCCGGCCCGTGGCCCGCGGCCGGCGAGGCCGGGTCCGGGGGCGGCGAGCTCCTCGCTCCGGCCGACGGAGACGAGTACCTGCTCGAGTCGGGGCTCCCGCTCGCGGCGCAGTCGATCCCGGTCCGCGTCCGTCCGCCCCCCGGCGTCCTCCGGCTCGAGCTCCGGACCGACACCGGCCAGGTCGTGGCGCTCGGCCCGCCGTTCACCGGGCAGCTGCCGGCCCGCAGCGGCCGGCACCGCGTCGAGCTGTGGGCGCCCGGCGGCTCGGCCCCGCTGGCGGCCGCGGAGTACCGGGTCCACGGCGGCGGGCGATGAGCTGCCTCGGCGCGCTGGCGGCGGCGCTGCTCCTCGCCGGCGGGCAGGAGCCCGTCGACCCCGTGGTGCAGGTGCGGGTCCTCGAGCGGCTCCATCCCCGCGAGGCGATGCTCTCCGGTCCCGCCGACCTTCCGCTCTCCGCCGGCCAGGGACGGCTGCTCGCCTCGGGGCAGGTCGCGGAGCAGCCGCTCCTCCTGCCCGATGGAGCCTGGCGCATCGCCCTCCCCGGGCGGACATCGCGGAGCTACCGGGGCAGCCTGTCGGTGCGCTCGGTGGAGGGTGAGCTCCGCTTCGTCCTCGCCCTGCCGCTCGAGCGCTACGTGGCCCAGGTGGTCGCCGCGGAGAGCCTTCCCGGGACGCCGGAGCAAGCCCTCCGGGCGCTGGCGGTGGTGGTCCGGAGCTTCGTCCTTGCCCAGGGACGGCGGCACGACGATGCCGAGGTCTGCGACCTCTCCCACTGCCAGCTCTTCCGGGGCACGGGCGTCTCCCCCGAGCTCCTCGCGTCGGCCCGTGCCGCCGCCTCGGCCACCCGGGGGCAGGTGCTGGTGCTTTCCTCCGGCCGGGTGGCCGAGGCGCTCTTCCA
>DASPUU010000129.1:0-3324 GCA_035622755.1 Myxococcaceae bacterium | reverse complement strand
GCCCGCTCCCGCACAGGCGGTTGACCGTCTTCGCGGCGAGCCCGATGGGCAGTCCGGCGGCGAGCACCGCTCCCCGGGCGACGTTCAGCCCCTGCTCGCCGACCTGGGTGACGCAGCCCAGCACCACGTCGTCGACCTCGTCGGCGGCGATGCCAGTTCGGTCCAGCGCGCCGCGGAGCACATGTGCGGCCAGGTCCACGGGGTGGATACCGGCCAGGCTTCCCCCGCGCTTGCCGCGCGGGGTCCGGACGGCATCGATGATGACGGCGCTGGGCATGCCCTCACTTGACTTCGCCGCTCACTCCGGTGTCAACGCGCCGACCGCGCCGCACGGCGCACCTGCCCCGGGGTGGCCAGCCCACGCAGGAGCGCGGCCACCGCCTGCCGGAGCGCGGGCTGGAACGAGACGCGGAGCTCCTGCAGCTCTCCCTCCTCGAGCAGCCGGGCCAGCCGGGGCGGAATGTCCGACACCTGCCAGAGTCCGATGATCAGCGCATGGATGGCCAGCACCGCCTGCAGCCCGGCCGCCGACCCGTCGAGGCCGGCCGCACCGGCGAGCTGTTCCCCGGTCCGGGTGAGCGCGGCGTGGAGCGCGCGCTTGAAGCGCAGCGCCTCGACCTGGGGAAGGTTCTGCTCCAGGGCGACGTGGAGCAGTGACAGGAGCCGGACCAGCGCCGGCCGCGCGGCGAGCGAGGCGCAGAGGACATCGGCCACCGCCTCGGCGCGGGCCGGACGGGCGAGGGCGTCCAGCTGCCGTCCCAGGCCACCGAGCCAGGCCTCGAGCCGTGACTCGACCACGGCCAGGAAGAGCGCCTCCTTCGTGTCGAAGTAGCGGTAGAGCGCGGCCTTGCTCAGGCCCACGCCCTTCGCCACCTGGGCCATGGTCAGCTCCGACCAGGGCCTGCCCTGGAAGAGGCGCCACGCCTCGTCGAGCACGGCCCGGCGGCGCGCCGCCTTGTCCTCGGGGCTGCGGGCGCGCCTCCGGGTCACTCCAGCCATCGAGCGATGCGCGCGGTGAGCCGGTTCATCCGGCCCTTGTAGGGCGGCGCGAGGAGCAAGGAGAGCGGCCGGCCCCGCTGGCGGAGCACGCCCCGCTCGTGGCTGAAGCACCGGAAGCCGGCCCGCCCGTGGTAGTTGCCGAGCCCCGAGGGTCCGATGCCGCCGAAGGGAAGCTCGGGGTTGGCGAAGTGCAGGACGGAGGTGTTGATGCACGCCCCGCCGGAGGCTGTTCCCCCCAGCACCTGTTCCCGGGCGTTGCGCTTGCGCGCGAAGACGTAGAGCGCCAGCGGATGGGGCCGCGCCCGGATGAACTCCACCGCCTCCTCCAGAGTCCGGTAGGTCAGCACCGGGAGCACCGGCCCGAAGATCTCCTCGCGCATCACCTCCGAATCGGCCGGGACGTCGACGAGCACGGTGGGCGCCAGGTAGCGGGTGGCCGGATCCGAGTCGCCGCCGAAGGCCACCCGGGCGCCGCTGCGGACTGCCGAGTCGATGGAACCCCGGAGGCGGCTGAACGCCTTGTCGTCGATGATCCGGCAGAAGTCCGGGCTCGCCTTGGGGTCGGGACCGTAGCTGTCGGTGACCGCCGTCTTGAGCCGCTCCACGAGGGCGTCCCGCTGCTCCTCGGCGACGAGCACGTAGTCCGGCGCGATGCAGGTCTGTCCGGCGTTGATGAACTTCCCCCAGACGAGGGTGCGCGCGGCCCAGTCCAGCTGCGCCGACCGGTCGATGACCGCCGGGGACTTCCCGCCCAGCTCCAGCGTCACGCCGGACAGGTGCCTGGCCGCAGCGGCCATCACCTTCTTGCCCACCGTGGTGCTGCCGGTGAAGAAGATGTGGTCCCAGGGCAACTCCAGAAGAGCCTCGGCCGCCGCTCCGTCCCCGTCGACGACGGCCACCTCGTCCTCGGGGAAGGCCTCGGCGAGCACGGTGCGCACCATGGCCGCGGTGGCCGGGGTCTTCTCCGAGGGCTTGACCACCACCACGTTGCCGGCGGCCACCGCGTAGAGGACCGGAGTCACCGCCAGCTGGAAGGGGTAGTTGAACGGGCCGAGGACGAGGACGTGGCCGCGGGCCTCGGGGCGCACCTCGCTCGACGTGCCGGCCAGCAGGAGCGGGGTGTTGACCGGCTCGGGCCGCATCCAGTCCGCCAGGCTGCGCAGGGTGAGGCCCAGCTCCTCCATCACCAGATGCGTCTCGGTGATGTCCACCTCCTCGGGAGCCTTGCCGAAATCCTTGCGCACCGCCTCGTTGATGGCGTCGCGGTGCTTCTCGATCGCCGCCCGGAGGCGCTTCAGGCGAGCCCGGCGCTCGGCGACGGTGGACTGGGCCAGCGGCCAGCGCTTCTTCTTCTGGAGGTCCCAGATGCGGCGGATCTCCGCCCGGATGTCCTGGTGCTCGCTGAGCTGTCTCATGATTCCACCCGCTCCTGCATGTTGTGCACGATCCGCGTCACCAGCCGGCGCGGCGTGAACCGGACCGACTGCGCGAGCAGGCGGTTCGACAGACCGGGGATGACGACCCGGCGTCCCCGGCGGAACCCGTCATACCCCGCCTGCGCCACGGTGGCAGCGTCCATCAGTCGCTTTCCCTTCACCAGCCGTGACTCCTCCATGTGCGCCCGGGCCTGGAATCCGCTCGCGGTGGCCCCGGGGCAGAGGGCGGTCACGGTCACCCCCGTGCCGCGGAGCTCCTCGGCGAGGGCCTCGGAGAACGAGAGCACGTAGGCCTTGGTGGCGTAGTAGACGGCCATCAAGGGACCGGGCTGGAAGGCGGCGGTGCTGGCGAGATTGAGGAGGCCGCCCCGCTTCCGGGCCACCATCCCCGGGAGCAGGCGCTTGGTCAGGTCGGTCAGCGACACCACGTTGAGCTGGAGCATTCCCGCCTCGTGCGCCCAGTCGGTCTCGGCGAAGGGTCCGAAGCCGGCGTAGCCCGCGTTGTTGACCAGGACGTCGATCTGGAGGCGCAGCTCGGTCAGGCGCTCGACGAGGCGCGAGGCCCCGTCCGCGACGGCGAGGTCGGCGGGGAGGATGGCCACCGCCGTCCCGTGTTTCTGGCGCAGCTCGGCGGCCAGCGCCTCGAGCCGGTCCACCGACCGGGCGGAGAGGACGAGCGACGAGCCCCCGCGGGCGAAGGCGCGGGCCAGCTCGGCGCCGATCCCGCTCGAGGCACCGGTGACGAGGACGGTTTCGGGGGAAGGGGGCGCGGACATCGGGGCTCCTGAGCGGCAAGGTTTGTGACCGCGGGTTGCTTATTAAGTGACCCGTGGTCACTTGTCAACCCGACCGTGGGAGGCGTGGGAGGTGCCATGGGAGGTGCCCGTGG
>DASPUU010000128.1:0-3315 GCA_035622755.1 Myxococcaceae bacterium | reverse complement strand
CGGCGGCGCCCCCGGCGGCAGCGTCCGCCGCGACCCCTTCGCGCGGGACGCCACCGCCGGCGGCCTCCCCGGCCGCGCCGGGGCCCTTCGTGCGCGGGACGCCGCTGCCGTCGCCGGCCCCCGCGGCGCCCGGCCCCTTCGTTCGCGGGACACCCCTGCCGGCGCCCGCCCCGGAACGGCCGCGCCGCGGGACGCCCCTTCCCTCGACGGCCGCGGCCGCGCCGGGTCCATTCGTCCGCGGGACGCCCCTGCCGGCCCCCGCGCCGTCGGCCCGAGGGACGCCCCTGCCGGCGGAGGCGCCGCCGGCCCCCTCCGTCCCGCCGCCCCCGCCCATCGCGGCCCTGGTCGCGCCGCCTCCCTCGGCGGAGAGCCCGGTGCCGCTGCCCTCGGGTCCCCGGGCTCCTCCGGGCTCGACGCCCCTGCCCCGCGCTGTGCCCCCCGGCCCCTCCGACGCGGTCACCGCCCCGGCCGCCGTCGCGCCCGCTGCACTGTCGGCCGCGGCCTCGGACGACTGGTGGACCGACGGAGTCACGACGCCGGCTCCGCCGCCCAAGGATGCCTGGGAGGTCGGCCGCGCGCGCCCGACCACGCTGGCGCCCTCGGCGGCGACCGAGGGGGATGCGCTCAACCTGGTGGCGCCTCTTCCGGTCAGCGCCGGCGGAACGCCGTTGCCGGCGAAGATGCCCACCGACCCCAAACAGGAGGCACGCCTCCTGCTCCAGCGAGCCTCGGAGCTCCAGGAGCTGGATGACCATTCCGGGGCCCGCGAGCTCCTCCTCCAGGCGCAGGCGCTCGATCCCGAGACCCCGGAGGTGGCCCGGGCGCTGGCCGAGAGCGAGCAGACCCTCCAGGCTGCCTACGAGTCGAAGCTGGGAAAGCTGAGCACCGTCCCCAAGGTGCGCCTGCGCGAGGACGAGGTGATCTGGCTCAACCTCGACCACCGGGCGGGCTTCATCCTGGCGCAGATCGATGGCTCCCTGACCTTCGACGACCTGTTCAGCGTCTCCGGGATGTCTCGCCTGGACACGGCGCGCATCCTCGTCGAGCTCCTGGAGCAGCGGGTCATCGTCCGCTAGCCCGCGGGGAGGGCCTCCATGCCTGTCTCGTCCGAGGTCCGCCCGGTTCGGAGCGCGCGTGACTGGGCCCAGGTGCGGGCGCTGGTCCAGGCCTACGCCTCGAGCCTCGGGGTGGACCTCGGCTTCCAGGGGTTCGACGTCGAGATCGCCGACCTGGAGCGCTCCTATGCGCGCCCGGGGGGTATGTGGCTCGCCGTGCGCCGCGGAGCGGCGCTGGGCTGTGTCGGCCTGCGCGCGCTGGGCGAGGGACGCGGTGAGCTGAAGCGGCTCTACGTCGTCGAGGAGGCACGGGGCTCCGGCGCCGGGCGCGCGCTGGTCCAGGCGGCGCTCACCTCGGCGCGCAGGGCCGGCTTTCGCGCCGTGCGCCTGGACACCCTGCCCGAGATGGAGGCGGCACAGGCGCTCTACCGGGCGCTCGGGTTTCGCCCCATCGAGCCGTACCGGGTCAATCCGGTCCCGGGCGCCGCCTTCCTCGAGCTCGAGCTCAGCCCTGGGCCTCGTCCAGGGGATCCTCGACCTCGTCCGTCGCCTCGGCGCGGCGCCGGTAGACCTCGCGCACGTAGGCCACCAGCCGGTCGAGGTAGGAGGTGAGCGGAGGACAGCGGATGCCCGTCCCGTCGAGCAGCTCCAGGGTGGCGTGGCAGGTGAAGAAGGCCATCTGGTTCACGTAGCTCAGCGCCGCACGCTGCGGGCGCGCCAGCCGCTCCACCAGGGGAAGCCGCAGGAAGAGGTCGGTGGCCAGCGCCGGGAAGCTGAAGCGGGGCAGGCGGCGCTGCGAGCGCTCGGCCATGAGCTCGTACACGCGCCCGGTGCTCATCGGGCTCGGGTCGACGAGGTGGAAGGTCCGGCCCACGGCGCGCGCATCACGGGAGATGGCCCACGCCGCGCGCACGACGAAGTCCACCGGGACGACGTTGAGCGGCGCGGCTCCGCCCCCGGGGAGGGGAAGGGGAACCACCAGCGGGCTCATGGCCAAGAGGATGGCCAGCGCATAGGGCCCCTCGAAGCGGTCGACCTCCCCGGTGGTGGAATCGCCGATGACCGTGGAGGGACGGAGCACGGTGACCGGCAGGGTGGCGGCGGCCCGCGCCACCAGCTGCTCGCCCTGGAACTTGGACTCCTCGTAGGCGTTCCGGAAGGACTGCCCCCGGTCGAGCTCGTCCTCGGCGATGATCCCCACCCGGTCGCCGGCCACGTGACAGGTGGAGAAGTGGGTGAAGCGGCGAAGGTGACTGCACTCCCGGGCCAGCTCGAGCAGGTTCCGCGTCCCGTCCACGTTGACCCGCGTGGCGGTGTCGCGCGACACGGTGAAGTGGCTGGCGGCGGCGAGATGAAAGACGTCGGTCACCCGCTCGGTGACCCGGGTGACCTCCTCGCCGCTCAGCCCGAGATGCAGGTCGGTGACGTCGCCGGTCAGGACGTCGGCCGTGGCTCCCTTGAGTCGCTTGGCCCGGGAGCGCGCCTCCTCGGCGAACTTGGGCTGTGAGAGGAGGAACAGGTGGCCGCCTGGATCGCTGCGGGCGATGTGCTCCACCAGCCGCTTCCCGATGAAGCCGGGGTAGCCGGTGACGAGGTAGGTCCCCGAGTCGCGAGGCTTGGACATCGGCGGCCCGGAGTCTAGCCACCTCGGCGCGCCAGCGCCCCCCAGATCGCCTCCACCTGGCGCCGCGTGTCCTCCCGGCTCCCGCTGTTGTCCACCACCCAGGTGGCCAGGGCCCGCTTCTCGTCGAGCGGCATCTGGGCCCGGAGCCGCTCCTCGGCCGCCGCCCGGTCCAGGCCGTCCCGGGCCATCAGTCGCTCGCGCTGCACCTCGAGAGGAACCCAGACGACGATCACCGCGTCCATCGCGCGGTGCAGTCCGTTCTCCATGAGCAATGCGGCGTCGTAGATGACGGCCTCGGCGCCGGCCGCGGCCAGCGCCGCCGTCCGGCGCTGAACCTCGGCCTGGATGCGGGGGTGGACGATGCCGTTGAGCGCGGCCCGCTCCCCGGGGTCGGCGAAGATGCGGCCGGCGAGGGCCGCCCGGTCGAGGCGGCCGCCGGCATCGACCGTCCCCGGGAAGCGCCGGGCGATCTCCGCCAGCGCCGGCTCGCCGGGGCGGACCACCTCCCGGGCCAGCTCATCGGCATCGATGACCTCGGCGCCGAGCGCGCGGAGCATCCCGCTGACCGTGCTCTTGCCCGATCCGATCCCGCCGGTGAGGCCGATCAGGCGCATGGGAGGATGCTCAGGGAGCGCG
>DASPUU010000127.1:0-14104 GCA_035622755.1 Myxococcaceae bacterium | reverse complement strand
CACCGAGGGCGTGCTGGCGGCGCAGGGCGCGGCGGCGGAAGGGATCAAGACCACGCTCCACTACGCCGACTCGCTCGACAACCCGGCGAACAAGAAGTTCCGCGAGGCGTTCAAGAAGGCCACCGGCCGCAACGCCGACGTCTACGCCGTGCAGGGCTACGACGCGGTGCAATCGCTGGCGCAGGCGCTCGACAAGGTGAAGGGCGACACCGGCGGCCTGAAAGACTTGGTGGCGGCGATGGAGGCGGTGCGCATCGACAGCCCGCGCGGCGCCTTCCGCTTCTCCAAGGCGCACAACCCGGTGCAGGACATCTACCTGCGCCAGGTGGTGGGCAAGGAGAACAAGGTCATCGGCGTGGCGAGCAAGGCGCTGGCCGACCCGGGGCGGGGCTGCAAGCTGTAGCCGTCCGGACCCCTGCTCACGCCGGACGACGAGGCCCGATGGATCCGCCCACCTTCCTCATCCAGTGCCTCAACGCCCTGCAGTACGGCCTGCTGCTCTTCCTGGTCGCATCGGGCCTCACGCTGATCTTCGGCATCATGGGCGTGATCAACCTGGCGCACGGGAGCTTCTACATGATCGGGGCCTACCTGGCCTTCGCCCTGGCCCCGATCGTGGGCAGCGCCTTCGGCGGCGGCTTCTTCGCCACGCTCTTCCTCGGCGTCGCGCTGGCGGTGGTCCTCGGCTACCTCCTGGAGTGGGCCTTCTTCAGCTTCCTCTACGAGCGGGAGCACCTCCAGCAGGTGCTGATGACCTACGGACTGATCCTCGTCCTCGAGGAGCTGCGCAGCCTGATCGTGGGGGACGACGTGCACGGCGTGAGAGCCCCGGCCTTTCTCGCCGGGACGATCCCGCTGGGCGAGCTGATGACCTATCCGGTGTACCGGCTGTTCATCAGCGGGGTGTGCCTGGCACTGGCCCTGGGGATGTGGTTCGTCTTCACCCGCACTCGGCTGGGAATGATGATCCGCGCCGGCAGCACCAACCGGGAGATGGTGCAGAGCCTGGGCATCGACATCAAGTTCCTCTATCGCGTCGTGTTCGCCGCCGGGGTGGCGATCGCCGTGCTGGCGGGGATGGTGGCCGCCCCCGCGTCGAGCGTCTATCCGGGAATGGGGAATTCCGTGCTCATCCTCTGCTTCGTGGTGGTGGTCATCGGAGGCATCGGCTCCATTCGAGGCGCGCTGGCGGCGTCGCTCCTCATCGGCGTGGTCGACACCTTCGGCAAGGTGCTCCTGCCGCAGGCCGCGGGCGTGCTGGTCTACATGCTCATGGCGATGATCCTCGTCTGGAGGCCCGAAGGGCTGTTCAAGCCGGGTTGACGATGGCCAGATTCGGCAAGGGGAAGGTCGCCTTCACCGCCGTCGCGTTTGCCACGCTGGCCCTGTGGCCGCTGGGCGCGGGTCCGTATGGCCTCGACCTCGTCACCAAGGTCATGATCTACGCAGTGCTGGCGCTGAGTCTGGAGCTGCTGGTCGGCACCACCGGACTGGTCTGCTTCGGTCAGTCCGCGTTCTTCGGGATCGGCGCCTATGCGACCGTCCTTCTCTCGAAAGGCGGCACCCCCCCGCTGCTCGTGCTCGCCTCCGGGGCGGTTCTGGCCGCCGCGGCGTATGCACTCGCCGTCGGGGCGCTGTCGCTCCGCACCAAGGGCGTGTACTTCATCATGGTCACGCTGGCCTTCGCGCAGATGGCCTACTCCCTGGTGCACGACACGCCGCTCGGTGGAGGGAGCGACGGCATCTACCTCTACCGGAAGCCGTCGCTCGGCACCTGGATCGATCTGGAGAGGCCGCTGACGCTGTGCTTCGTCGCCTTCGCCTGCCTGCTGGGCACCTTCGTGTTCCTCGCCCTCCTCCTGCGCTCGAACTTCGGGCGCGCGCTGGCCGGGATCCGCATCAACGAGCAGCGCATGCGAGCGACGGGATTCACCACCTATCACTACCAGCTTGCCGCCTTCATCCTCTCCGGCGCCATCGCCGGGCTGGCCGGCTTCCTCTTCGCGGTCAAGGACGGATTCGTCAATCCGGAGCTGCTCAGCTGGCACCTGTCTGGCGGCGTGCTGATCATGATCATCCTCGGGGGTCTGGGTCATCTGCGGGGAGCGATGGTGGGGGCCTTTGCCTTCGTCCTCCTCGAGGAGCTCTTCCAGTCGGAGGCCGTCTTCGGCGGCTTCTCCAGACACTGGCACCTGGGCCTGGGCCTGACGATCATCGGCTCGGTCGTGCTCATGCCGCACGGCCTGGTGGGGCTTCCCGAGCAGTGGCGGGAGCGGCTGGCCGGGCGCCGCCTGGCGCGCGCCGTCGCCCGGCGCCGGGCACCGTCCGACGGGACGCCGGCCGAGCGAGGGGAATGATGGCGTCCGGCGAGATACTGCTGCGCGGGGTGGAGCTGACGCGACGCTGGGGCGGCCTGGTGGCTGTGAATCGGGTCACGCTCGAGCTGAGCCGGGGCGCGGTGCACGCCGTCATCGGGACCAACGGCGCGGGCAAGTCCACTCTGATCGATTTGCTCTCCGGCGAGCTCCCGGCCTCGGCAGGGCGGGTGGAGCTCCTGGGGCGCGACGTGACCAGCTGGTCGCAGGCGCGGCGCGCCCGCGCCGGACTGGGCCGGAGCTATCAACGGAGCACCATCTTCCCTCCCTTCTCGGTGCTGGAGAACTGCCGCCTGGCAGTCCAGGCGCAGCGCCAGAAGCCGTGGACCTTGTGGCACGACGCCTACCGCGACGCA
This sequence comes from Myxococcaceae bacterium, assembly GCA_035622755.1. GTDB lineage: Bacteria > Myxococcota > Myxococcia > Myxococcales > Myxococcaceae > JADGRA01. The sequence goes on along the minus strand of DASPUU010000127.1, from coordinate 11,373 downwards.
GCGACGCTTCGGGCCGCCCGCGAGGCCGCCGCCGGGGTGGGGCTCGCCGCCCTGCTCGACCAGCCCGCCGGGCAGCTGGGCCACGGCCAGAAGCGGCAGCTCGAGCTGGCGCTGTGCCTGGCCATCGCGCCGCAGGTGCTCCTTCTCGACGAGCCGCTGGCCGGCATGGGGGCCGAGGAAACGGAGCGCATGCTCGGTCTGCTCTCCGCGCTGCGTCCCGATCACGCCATCCTGCTCGTCGAGCACGACATGGATGCCGTGTTTCGCGTGGCCGACCGCATCACGGTGATGGTCAACGGCGCAGTGATCGCCAGCGGTGCACCGGCAGAGGTCCGTGCCAATCCCGAGGTCCGGGTCGCCTACCTCGGCACCGACGATCCGCCCGAAGGCGGAGCCCACTGATGCCGTCCGAACGCATCCTCGATGTCCGAGGCCTGCATGCCTGGTACGGGAGCAGCCACGTACTCCACGGCGTCGATCTGACGATCGACTCCGGCCAGACGGTGGGTCTCCTGGGCCGGAACGGCATGGGGAAGAGCACGCTCATCCGCAGCTTCCTCGGCCACCTGGTCCGACGTGACGGTTACATCGGGCTGTTCGGGCGCGATTGCTCGCGCGCCCAGCCGCACGAGGTCGCCCGCCTGGGAGTGGCCTACGTGCCCGAGGGGCGCGGAGTCTTCCCCAACCTCTCGGTCCGCGAGAATCTGGTGATGGCGGCTCGGCGCGGGCGCGCCAGCCGCGACGACTGGACCTACCCGCGCGTGCTCCAGACCTTCCCACCCCTGGCCGAGCGGACCGGCCACCTCGGCCGTCAGCTCTCGGGCGGCGAGCAGCAGATGCTCGCCATCGGCCGTGCGCTGATGACCCACCCCGAGCTGATCATCCTCGACGAGGCGACCGAGGGTCTGGCGCCGCAGATGGTCGCCGAGATCTGGCGGGTGATCGGCAGCATCCGCTCCAGCGGCATCGCCGCTCTCATCGTCGACCGCAACTATCGCAGGGTGCTGGCGCGGTGCGATCGCGCCGTCGTGCTCCAGAAGGGGGAGGCCGTGCTCCAGGGGAGTGCCTCCGAGGTCGCGGCCGATGCGGCGCTGGCCGGTTACCTCGGGGTGTGAGCGACGCCCTACTCCCACTCGATGGTCGCCGGGGGCTTGCTCGAGATGTCGAACACCACCCGGTTGATTCCCCGCACCTCGTTGGTGATCCGCGCCGAGATGCGCCCCAGGACCTCGTGCGGGAGCCGGGCCCAGTCGGCGGTCATCCCGTCCACCGAGTTCACCGCCCTGACCACGCAGGTCGACTCGTAGGTCCGTTGGTCGCCCATCACTCCCACGCTCTGGATGGGGAGGAGCACGGCGAAGGCCTGCCAGAGCCCGTCGTAGAGGCCGGCGGCGCGAACCTCGTCCTGGACGATGAGGTCCGCCCGACGCACCAGCTCCAGACGCTCCTCGGTGATCGGCCCCAGTACCCGCACCGCCAGGCCTGGTCCCGGGAAGGGATGGCGCCGGACCATGGCCTCGGGCAGACCGAGCTCCCGGCCGAGCGCCCGTACCTCGTCCTTGAACAGCTCGCGGAGCGGCTCGACCAGCTGGAGCTTCATCACCTCCGGGAGGCCGCCGACGTTGTGGTGGCTCTTGATCGTCGCCGAGGGGCCCTTGGTGGACACGGACTCGATGACGTCCGGGTAGAGGGTCCCTTGGGCCAGGAAATCGGCGTCCTTCACGCCGTGGGCGGCCTCCTCGAAGACGGCGATGAACTCGCGGCCGATGATCTTCCGCTTCCTCTCCGGGTCGGTGACCCCGGCCAGGGCGTCGAGAAAGCGCCGCCGCGCGTCGACCGTCCGGAGCGGGACGTGGAACCGGCCCTCGAAGAGCGACTCCACCTGCTCGCGTTCGCCGGCCCGGAGCAGCCCGTTGTCCACGAAGATGCACGTCAGCCGGTCCCCGATGGCCCGGTGGATGAGCAGGGCCGCCACCGAGCTGTCCACCCCGCCGGAGAGCGCACAGATCACCCTGCCCCGCTCCCCGACCCGGGCGCGGATGGCTCCCACCGCCTCCTCGGCGAATCCCTTCATCGTCCAGGTTCCGGAGAGCTTGCAGTCGCCGAAGAGGAAGGCACGGAGGATGTCCTTCCCCCGCGGGGTGTGAACCACCTCGGGGTGGAACTGGACGGCGTAGAGCGGCCGCTCTCGGTGCGCCACCGCGGCCAGGGGCGAGTTGGCGGTGCGGGCGATGGACTCGAAACCGCGTGGGAGGGCCTCCACCCGGTCGCCATGGCTCATCCACACGTCGATCGTCTCCCCGGCGCGGAAGGCGGCCAGCGGACCGCGCGCGGCGAGCACCTCGACCTGGGCCGGCCCGTACTCCCGGTGGGCGGCGGCGTCGACTCGGCCTCCGAGGAGCTTGGCCATCAGCTGGAGGCCGTAGCAGATGCCGAGCACCGGGACGCCGAGATCGAAGATGCCCGGTTCGCAGCGCGGGCTCCCCGGCTCCTCCACCGACATCGGCCCGCCGGAGAGGATGATTCCCCGCGGGGCGAAGGTGCGCACCTGGGCGAGCGGGAGGTCCGGGCGGTGGATCTCGCAGTACACGCCCAGCTCACGGACGCGGCGGGCGATGAGCTGGGTGTACTGGCTGCCGAAGTCGAGGATGAGGACCTTCTCGTCGTGGATGTGCACCGGGGGTCTCCTACTCCAGGCGGTAGTTGGGAGCCTCCTCGGTGATGATCACGTCGTGCACGTGGCTCTCGCGCAGGCCGGAGGGGGTGATGCGCACGAACCGGGCCCGCGTCCGGAGCTCCTCGAGCGTGCGGCATCCAACGTAGCCCATTCCGCTCCGCAGCCCGCCCAGCATCTGGAAGACGTTCATCGCCAGGGAGCCCTTGTACGGGACGCGGCCCTCGATTCCCTCCGGGACGAGCTTCTGCTCCTCCTCCACGTCGCTCTGGAAATACCGGTCCTTGGCCCCCTGCTTCATGGCCCCGAGCGAGCCCATGCCCCGGTAATGCTTGTAGGAGCGACCCTGGTAGAGAATGACCTCGCCGGGCGCTTCCTCGGTGCCGGCGAACAGAGAGCCGATCATCGCCGTGCTCGCCCCGGCGGCGAGGGCCTTGACGATGTCGCCCGAGTACTTGATGCCGCCGTCGGAGATGATCGGGACGTCGAAGGCGCTGCCCGCCCGGGCGCACTCGTCCACGGCGGTGAGCTGCGGCACCCCCACGCCGGCCACCACCCGGGTGGTGCAGATGCTGCCCGGACCGATTCCCACCTTGACCGCGTCCACCCCGGCCTCGATGAGCGCCCGGGTGCCCTCGGCAGTGCCGACGTTTCCGGCCACCAGCTCGAAGCCGGTGAAGTTCTTGCGCGTGTCGCGGACGGCGTCGAGCACGCCTCGCGAGTGGCCGTGGGCGGTGTCCACCACGATGACGTCGCATCCGGCCCGGAGAAGGGCATCGATGCGCGCCTCCCGGTCCGGCCCCACGCCGACGGCCGCGGCGCAGAGGAGCCGGCCCTTGGCGTCCTTGGCGGCGTTGGGGAAGGCCCGGGTCTTCTCGATGTCCTTGATGGTCATCAGACCCTTGAGCTCGCCCTGGTCGTCGACGAGGAGGAGCTTCTCGATTCGGTTCTGGTGAAGGAGCTCCAGGGCGGCGCGCTTGCTCACCCCCTCCGGGGCAGTGATCAGCTTGCGGGTCATCACGTCCTCGACCTTGCGGTCGAGGTTCTGCTCGAAGCGCACGTCCCGGCTGGTGACGATGCCCACCAGCTTGCGCCCCTTGACCACCGGGATTCCGGAGATGCCGTGGCGGCGCATCAGCTCGGTGGCCACGTGGAGCGGGGCGCCGGGTTCGACGGTGACCGGGTCGGCGACCATCCCGCTCGAGAACCGCTTCACCCGGGCCACCTGGGCCGCCTGCCGCTCGGCGGGCATGTTCTTGTGCACCACCCCCAGGCCGCCCTGCTGGGCCATGGCGATGGCGGTGTCCGCCTCGGTGACGGTGTCCATCGCGGCCGAGAGGAGCGGGATGTTGAGCCGGAGGTTGCGGGTGATGCGGGTGGAGAGGTCGACGTCCCTCGGGAGGACCGCGCTCTCCGCCGGGAGGAGCAGCACGTCGTCGAAGGTGAGCGCCAGACGCAGCGGGTCGGTCAGCATGGCGCTCAATACACGGTACCCCTGCCAAAAGCGAGCCGGGGCCCGTGCGGCGCCGGTGGGCCACCTTCCTAAGCCCTCTTGCGGACGGGGCTTTTCAGCTCGAGGCCCGGTCCGCGCCCGCGCCGGCGCCCGGGGCCGCAGGCTGCTCGGCCGCGACCGAGGGGCCCGGGTGCGAGGCAAGCCGGGCCGCCCGCGCCTCTCGCCAGCGCCGCACGGCGAGCCAGACCAGCACCCCGAGGACGATGCCCGCCGCGGTGGCGATCTGGAAGCGTTTCAAGAGCTCGATGACTCGCTGAAGCTGCCTTCCGAAGCGGAAGCCGAGGAAGACGAACGCCGGGGCGGAGGCCAGCGCGGCCAGCCCGTCGAAGCAGATGAAGCGTGCGTAGGGCATCCCCGCCGAGCCGGCGGTGAAGAAGGTCACCGCCCTCACCCCGGGCATGAAGCGGGCTGCCATGACGATCTTCTCGCCGTGCCGGCTGAAGAGCTCCTCCACCCGGGCGCGCCGGGCGGGGGTCAGGAGCCGCCGGAGGAAGCGACCGTGCTCGGCCCGGGCGCGATCCCCCATCCGGCGGCCGGCGAAGAAGATGATCGAATCGCCGGTGAGAATGCCCAGGAAGCCGGTGGCCACCATCAGCATCAGATTGGCCGAGCCGCGGTAGACCAGAAAGCCGCCGAGGATGAGCGACACGTCCTCGGGAAGCGGCATTCCCAGGCCGCAGGCCACCAGGATTCCGAAGATGGACCCGTAGGCCGCCCAGCCCTGGCTCCCGATGAGCAGCGTCTTGAGGAAGTCGTCCAAAGGGGTGAGCCGCGCCGCCGGGGGCGAGCCCCCTATACCACGCCCTCGCTCAGGCCCGGGGGAGGGAGCCCCGCGGGAGCAGTGCTCGCAGCGCTTCCCGGTTGTCGGCCAGGCGGGTGGAGAACTGCGCGACGATGGCCATGAGGAGCTTGAGGCAGGCCTGCGGCTTCTGGCCGAGGAGGCGCTGGAAGTCGGAGCTCCGCAGCTCGATGGCGCTGACCAGGGTCAGGGCCACGGCGCTGCACATCCGCTGCCCCTGCTGGAGCAGGGCCAGCTCGCCGAGCGAGTCCCCCGGGCCCAGCTCACCCACCGAGATCTCCTCGCCGTTGTTGCCCTTCACCGAGATGGAGACCTTCCCCTGGCCGATGATGAACAGGGACTCGGCGACCATGTTCTCCACGAAGAGGGGCGCGCCGCGAGGAAACGTCCGTTCCGAGGAGATGCCGGCCAGGATCTGGAGACCGGTGTCGGTGAATCCCTTGAGCAGGGCGCACGATCTCAGCGCGTCGAGGACGGCCATCGGCCAGTCCTCTTAGCACTCCCCCGGGGCGCTGGGATCCGGGTCTTCACTCACCCGCGGTGGGCACGGGCATTGAGCACGTACCCGGCGGCGCGGCTGAGCAGCCCCTCCCGCTCTTCCGGGGTGAGCACGCGCTTCACCTTTCCCGGGGCGCCCATCACCATCGAGCCTGACGGGATCCGCGTGCCTGGCGTGACCAGCGCGCCGGCGGCGATGAAGCAGTCGTCCTCCACCACCACCCCGTCGAGGAGCACGGCGGCGATGCCGACCAGCACCCGGTTCCCCACCGTGCAACCGTGCACCACGGCATGATGCCCGACGGTCACGTCGTCCCCGAGCGTGCACGGGTGGGTGCCCCGGTGGACGTGGACCATGGTCAGGTCCTGGATGTTGGTGCGCCGGCCGACGCGGATGCGGTTCACGTCGCCGCGGAGCACGGTGTTGTACCAGACCGAGGAATCCTCTCCGATCTCCACGTCCCCGATGATCTGTGCGCCCTCGGCGACGAAGACGGAAGGGTGGAGGCGCGGGGTGACGCCCTGGAAGGCGCGGATCATGCCGCCGCCGCCGCGGGAGGAACCGGCGGGAGGTCGACCAGACCGACCTGGACCCCACCGAGCGCGTTGGGGGAGCTCGCCGTCATCTCCACCAGCGCGCGGGCTCCCGCCGGGGCGTCGCCGTCGAAGTTCACCGTCCGGTTCTCCGCCGTCCGCCCGAACCGGCGGCGGGGATTCGAGCGGGAGGGTCCCTCGACCAGCACCTCCACGCGTCGTCCGAGCTCGGCGGCGAGGATCTCCCCGGTGATGCTCCGCTGCAGCCGCTGGAGGCGCTCCAGGCGCTCCAGCTTGACCGGCTGGGGGACCGCCCCCCACTCGGCCTCCCGGAGCGCGGCCGCGGTGCGCGGGCGGGGGCTGAAGACGAAGGAGAACTGGTTTTCGAAGCGCACCCGGCGGGTGAGGCTCAGCGTGGCCTGGAAGTCCTCCTCGGTCTCCCCCGGAAAGCCGACGATGATGTCGGTGGTCACGGCGATCCCCGGCCGCGCCGCCCGGAGCGCGGCCAGCCGCTCGAGGTACCGGGCCAGGGTGTAGTCCCGCCGCATGCGGTGGAGCACCGCGTCGCTCCCGCTCTGGACCGGGAGGTGAAAGTGGGGAGCGATGCGCGGCTCCTGGCGAAAGGCATCCACCAGCGCGTCGGAGAGGTCGTGCGGGTGGCTGGTGGTGAAGCGCACCCGCTCCACGCCGGGGAGCCGGCTGACCCGGAGCAGCAGTTCGGCGAAGGAGAGCCCGCCCCGGTAGCTGTTCACGTTCTGGCCGATGAGGGTCACCTCGCGCACGCCCACGCGGGTCAGCCCGGCCACCTCCTCCAGGATCTCCCCGAACGGTCGGCTCACTTCCCGGCCGCGGGTGTGCGGGACGACGCAGAAGCTGCAGACGTTGTCGCAGCCCTTCATGGCGGTGACGAACTCGCTCACCTTGCCGTTCGACGAGGAAGGGTCGGCCCGCGGAAACACGTACTGCTCCGACTCCACCCAGGCCGTCTCCACCACCCGCACCCGCTCGTCCTCGACCCGCCGGAGGATGTCCGGGAGCTTGGCGATGGCGTCCGGGCCGAACACGAAGTCGAGGTACGGGACGCGCGCCAGGAGCCGGGCCTTCTCCTGCTGCGCCACGCACCCGCCCACCCCGAGCAGCGCCCCCCGCTGGAGCTTCAGCACGCGGTAGCGCCCCAGGGCCGAGAGCATCTTGTCCTCCGCCTTCTCCCGGATGGCACAGGTGTTGAGGACGATCAGGTCGGCGTCCTCGGCGGCCGGCGCCGGTCCGTAGCCGGCACGGCCCAGCGCCTCGCCCATGCGGAGCGAGTCGTTGACGTTCATCTGGCAGCCGAAGGTGTGGACGAAGTAGCGCTTCACGGCGGTCCCGGGGCCAGACCAGATAGCCGGGAGCGCCGGGCGGAATCAATGGCTGCCGGCTCGGCGGTCAGGGGCGCCGGCGCGACGACACGGAGCGTCCCCGCCTGCCCGGGTCTCACTCGAGCCTCGTGCACCGTCGCGTTGCGCAGCGCTGCTCGCCCTCCGAAGCGAGCTTGGAGGCACGACGGAGCTCGGGAGGGAGCGCGGGGCACCGCAGCGGCCTTCCGTCAGCCGACCACCTGCTGCAGGAGCACCCCCAGCACGCAGAAGGCCAGGGTGAACGTCAGCCCTTCGGCGATACCCTGGAGCACGAAGCGCAATGGACCTGGTGCGGTCATTTCAGGACCTCGAGCTCGGCCTGCGTGAGGCTGGTGTCGGCGTTGCGGGCGGCGCTCGCCAGAGCCGCCTTTTGTTCCGGGATCCCCAGGAGTCTGCTTAGGAAGCGCAGGCTGGAGACGGCGCGCCACACCAACGAGACGGGAGTCGGATCGGCCGGCATCGAGAGGGAAGCGGCCATGGTCAGTCCCCGAACTCGGCCACGGCCTCGGTCGCTGTGGCGTCGGTCGGCTGCACCTGCATCGAGCCGGTCCGAGGATGGACGTGGGCCGCCAGGCCGAGGACGCCGAGGCTGACAATCAGGATGGATGCCGCGATCAGCGAGAGGCTCGGCCGGCCATCGATCGGGTGAGGTTCACGAGGCATGGTTGCGCTCCAGTTCGGGAGTCGAGGCGCCGGAGCACCGGCGCGGTGGACCGGAACTGCACGGTCGGTGCCGCGCTGGCGCGATGGCCTTCTCGCCTCATCACGGGCACTTGCACATGCCGTGGCTGGTGCGCCCGTCCTGAGCGCTCGCGAGCGCTCATGAGCGCTCATGAGCGAGCTCAGTGCCCCGGGCGACGCAGGCCGAACCGCGCCATCAGACGCTGCACGTAGATCCGTGACTTCTCCATCTCCCGGGCCACCGCCGCCACGTTCCCCCGGTGCTCGGCGAGGAGTCCGAACAGACGTGCCCGGAGCTCTTGATCCTCGGTGGACAGCTGAGCCGGTGCGGTGGGGCTCTCGATCGACCCGAGCATGCCCTTCGGGATGTGCTGGGGACCGATCACCACCGCGCCTTCTCCCTCCGAGTTCGCCAGGTCGACCGCTGCGAGAAGCAACTTGCGCATCTCGCGCACATTCATGGGCCAGTCATGCAGCAGGAGCCTTCGCAGCGTCTCGAGCTCGAAGCGAAGGCTTCGCACGCCGGCCGGGAGAGGGGTCAGGACGCTCCGGAGGAGGAGGCCCAGGTCCTCGCGGCGCTCCCGCACCGGCGGGACCCTCACGGTGAGCAGCCCGAGGCGTGCATGAAGGTCCTGGCGGAACCGTCCTTCGTCCACCATCGCTCGGAGGTCGCGATGCGTCGCGCCAATCACCTGGATGTCCACGGGCAGCTCGCGCTCGCTGCCCAGCGGTCGCACCTTTCGGTCCTCGAGCACCCGAAGGAGCTTGGCCTGGAGCCCCGGTGACATCTCACCGACCTCGTCGAGGAGCAACGCGCCCTCGTGGGCAGCGCGGATCAGCCCGGTCCGGTCGGACTGTGCGCCGGAGAAGGCTCCCTTCACGTGCCCGAAGAGCTCGTCCTCGAGGAGGTGCTCGGGAAGCGCGGCGCAGTTGACCGCCACCAGGGGGCCGGGTCTTCCTGACTGGTGGTGCAGCCAGCGTGCCGCGACCTCCTTTCCGGCGCCGGACTCGCCGACGACGAGCAGGTCATGAGACCTCCGCGCGAGCCGTCCGGCGCGCTTGAGCTCTTCGGCGAATCCGGCGTGAAAGGTCAGCGGCTCCGTGCCCTCCGGCATCGTCGGACTGTCGCGGGAACCCGCCGTCTCCTCCCGGAGCAGGAAGAAGGTCCGGCCGACCTCGATCGGCGCACTCCGGACCCGGCGCTCCTCGCCTGCGAGCAGCGGCTCACCATCGACATAGGTCCCGTTGCTCGAGCCTTCGTCCCGGATGGTGATCCCCTCGGGCGTCAGCCGAAGAAGGACATGGTTCGCAGAGGCGTAGGGATCGTCGATGGCCACCTCGAGCGTGTGCGCGCGGAGCTCCGCGTGGTCCGGCCCGCGGAAGATGCGCACCGTGTCGACGCCTTCGAGCCAGTGTCGGAAGGACGGGACGCCCGGTTCATCGGCCGAAAGCAGCCGGACCAGCATCGGTGGAACTCGCTGCAGCTCGGCGCCGGCGCCGCGGAATGGATTCTTGAGCGTCGCCCTACTGTTGCTCCCGCCGGCCACGCGCGAAACCCTATGCCAACTGGCGCCCTTCAGGGAGACGGAGGGGACGTCCGTCCCAGCACGTCCCCGAACAGGACGGAGAGACGGCTCCCCGAAGAGCCGAGTGAGACGAAATCACGCCGAGCCTGCTGGACGAGAGCGTTCGCCTCCGACCTCCGGCCCAGGTCGAAGAGGCAGCGCGCGCGGAGAAGCTCGACCTCGATCAGCGGAGCGCTCCCCGGGTCGACCACTGCCGCCAGCAGTTCCTGTCCCCGCATGAGAAGGGGCTCGCCTTCGGTGGAACGACCCGCAGCGCAGAGGGCCATTCCTCGGGTCTGGGCCGCCAACCCCTGCGAGCGTGGGAGCTGCGAAAGACGAGGCGCGCTCGCATCCCCGACGACGTCTTTCGACACCGAGAGAGCCTCATCGAGGCCACCCTCCTGCAGCGCGAGGCGTGTCAGGGCAGCCCCGGCCAAGACCCGCCGGGCGAGATCGTTCCGGCTGTCCGTCGGGGACAGCGCCAGCGCCTGCCGGAGCTCGCTCCGGGCCTCATCAGGCCTCCCGGCGGGGACGCCGAGAAGCCCCAGCGCAAGGTGAACCTCTCCTTCCGGGTGCATCGCCGATGGTGGCGCGCTGCCCAAGACCGCGAGCGCCTCGTCGAGGAGCGCTCTGCCTTCGGTCAGTGCACCCGCAGCGATCCGGGCCTCGGCAAGGGAGACCGTCGCGTCATTGCGCTGGAGTTTTTCCTGCCGCTCGGCCCAGAGGGTGCGCGCCTGCTCGAGGATCTGCGCAGCGTGGTCGAACCGCCCCAGCCGGAGATACGCCACGCCGAGCCGACTCAACGCCTGCGCATGGGTGCTGCTTCCGCTGCGGGAGCGGGCGAGCGCATCGGTCGTCGACTCGACGAGCTGGAGCGCCTCCCCGCGCCGCTGGCCGCGCTCGAGCATCGTGGCTCCGAGCAGGCCGTCGTTCTGGAGAGCGAGGAAGTGCGTCGGGCCGATGCTCCTCGCGTAGCCGTCGCGCGCCGACCGGTAGTCGTCCTCCGCTCCGGACAGATTGCCGTTGCTGTCGCGGATCTCGGCACGGAGCGAATATGCGTTTGGAATCTGGAAGCCGCGCCGAGGAAGCTCGGTGGCGAGCGCCACCGCCTCGTCTGCGATCGTTTCGGCACGGTCCGGCTGGTTCTCGGCGCGGAGGGTCTGCGCGAGATAGAACAGCGTGCCGATCCGGCCCTCGCTGTGCGGGTAGCGCTTCCGGAACAGGGCCGCCGCCCGTTCCAGCACAGCGCTGGCACCGGGAAGGTCCGGCGATTCCCCGCGGCGAAGCAGGTTTCCGCGGACCTTCAACGCCTGGGCGTACACCTCGGACTCGGTGTCCCCGAGCGCGGCAAACTCCGCCTCGGCCCGGTCGAGCCAGCGCCCGGCAGCGTCGTAACGGCTGGCGAACATGTTGGTGCTCGCGAGGCGCAGCAGCACCTCCGCCTCCATTCGGTTGGGCGTGGGGCCGCTCTGCTCCGTGGCCATCAGCGCCTGCTCGAGCAGGGCGAGGCTGCGGTCGACCTGGTCGAGGCCGGAGTACACGCTCGAGAGCGTGATCAGGATTGCCACCTTCGTGTCGGGCTGCTTGTCGAGTGTGGCCCCCATGTTGCCGGCCGCGGCGTCCACCGCCTCCTGGACCGTCACCTCTCCGGGAGGCTTCCCGGCCGCTTTGGCGGGGTCGGCAGCCGAGAGAACGTCGAGGAGGAAGTCCCG
>DASPUU010000126.1:0-18960 GCA_035622755.1 Myxococcaceae bacterium | reverse complement strand
CAACTACAATGCGCTGCGCGGATATGGCTTCAATCCCTACGACCCGCGCCGCGACCCGCGCGAGGCCACCGGCGACGGCCGCCCGGCGTTGAACGCCGGCGGCTCCAGCTCGGGCGCGGGCACCGCCGCCAGCTTCTGGGTGGCCAGCGTGGGCACCGAGACCTCGGGGTCGATCCTCTCGCCGGCGAACCAGAACATGCTGGCGGCGGTCAAGCCCACCGTGGGACGGATCAGCCGCCACGGCGTCATCCCCATCACCGCCGATCAGGACACGCCGGGGCCGATGGCGCGCTCGGTGACCGATGTCGCCATCCTCCTCGGCGTGCTCGAGGGCGACGCCCCGGATGCGCACGATCCGGCCACCGGGCGGTGCCGGCGGCCGCCGGAGGGTGATTACACGCGATACCTCGTCCGGGAGGGCCTGAAGGGAGCGCGGATCGGAATCCCGCGCGCCTTCTACTACGACAAGGTCACCCCGCCCGGCGCCGACAAGCCCCGCGGAGGCCTGAGCCCCGAGCAGGCCAAGGCGATGGCCGAGGCCATCGAGGTGCTCCGCCGCGAGGGAGCGGTGATCGTCGACCCGGCGGATCCTCCGAGCGTCGTGGATCCGCGCCCGGAGCAGAACCTCCTCGCCTGGGGCGTCTGCACCGACCTCGACGAGGTGAAGGAAGGGAAATGCTCGGTGGTGCTGGCCTACGGGATGGAGCGGGACTTCAACCGCTGGCTCGCGTCCCTGGGCGGCGCCGCGCCGGTGAAGACGTTGACCGCCCTGCGGCAATGGAATCTCGCCCATCAGAAGGCCTCGGCGATCCGCTACGGACAATCGCTCCTGGACCTTTCCGATGCGATGGACCTCGAGCTCTACCGCGCTCGCTACCAGGCCGATCGCGCCCGGGACCTCGCGCTGGCCGGCGCCCACGGGATCGACCAGGTGATGAAGGAGAAGACGCTCGACGCCCTGCTCTTCCCCGGCTCCCGCGGCGCCGGCATCGCCGCACGGCCTGGCTATCCCACGGTGATCGTCCCCTTCGCGCTCGTCCCCAACGCCCCGGACCCACCTTTCCCGGAAGGCTTCGCTGCCCGCCCCGCGCCGTTCGGGGTCAGCTTCACGGGACGGGCCTGCAGCGAGCCCCGGCTCCTCGCCCTGGCCTACGCATTCGAACAGGCGACTCGACGCCGGGTGCCGCCGCCGGGCTTCGGACGTTGATCCCTGCCCGGCGGTGATCGGCGCTAGGCTCGGGACCCGGCCGACGATGGGCTTCTCACCCGCCAACCTCCCGCAGCGGATCCTCGTCACCGGCGGATCCGGGGCCGTGGGAAGCGCCGTCGCCTGCCGGCTTGCCGCGGAGCACCGGGTGGTTCGCTCCATCTCCCGGCACGGGTGGAGCGGCCTGCCCGCGTCGGTGGAGCAGCTCCAGGTGGACGTGGCGGACCGGGCCGGCATGGGCCGAGCGCTCGAGGGGATGGACGCCGTCGTTCACTGCTCGGCCGTCGGGGCGCCCGACCTGGCCACCTGCCGGCGTACCAACGTCGACGGGGTGGCGATCCTGCTCGAGGCGATGGACTCGGCACGCTGCCGGCGTCTGGTGCACATCTCCACCGTCGCCGTCTACGACCATCGCCGGGGGACGGCCTTCGACGAGGAGAGCCCGCTCTGGACCGAGCCGCTCGACGCCTATGGCTTCACCAAGGCGGAAGGGGAGCGTCTGGTACGGGCCGCCGAGCGCAGCGGCCTGGCGGCCATCATCCTCCGGCCGGTGGTCGTCCTCTCCATGCACCCCACCTCACACTGGGGCCCCCGGGCGCTGGACCGGGCCCGCGACTCGGCCGGCCCACTCTGGCCGCTGGCGGAGATGCCCTTCGTCGACGTCGAGAACCTGGTCGATGCGATCCTCCTGGCATTGACGGATCCGCGGGCAATCGGCCGTGCCTACAACGTGGTCGACGGGACGGCGCCGACGTCCGAGTATCTCGCCGCGGTGTCGGCGGCCATCGGACGCCCGCTCGAGCACCCGCCACCGGATGCGCCACGGCTCGTCTTCTCCGGGGAGCGGCTCCGGCGGGAGCTGGGCTACTCGCCGGAGAACCGCTGGAAGAAATTCCTCGAGGAGCTCCGGGGTCACGTCGAGCCCGGCCGGTAGCTCGTGCCCTGGCTCGTCCGGTCCGGGTCGAGGGCGGTGACCCTTCGTCCTCGTCAGCGGCAGACGTAGTCGCCGGGAGCAACGCGGCGGCAGAGGTCGGGCGGCCCCTCGTGCTCCCAGAGCTCGCCGAGCCCGCTGCGCCGTACGAATTCGGGGAAGGCCGGCGACGTCCGGGCCGCACGCCCGTAGGGTCCCCACAGCATCGGGAAGGTCATGGAGTCGTTCCCCGTGGGCCCGGCCTGGAGAGCTTCCAGCCCCGGGACCGTCCGGCCGAGGCGCAGCAGGGCATAGGGGGCGGCGCCGGCGACGACCGACGGGTGGCCGGACAGGTGGGCCTCGACCAAGGCCACCGCTCGGTCACGAGCCTGGGCATCGCCGTAGATCCCGTGGGCGATGAGCTCCGCCGAACCACGGGGAAGGCCGGCGGCGAGGACCTCGAGCGCTCGCGCCAGCTGCCCGGCGGCCTCCTGCGGCTGGCCGCGCGCATCGGCCAGCGCCGACAGGCCAACCCCGACGTGGGCGAGTCCCAGGTCCTGGGCGCGGAGGAGCAACCGCTCCCCGCGCTCGAGGTCACCCTCGTTGACGGCGACCAGGCCCCGCCAGGACAGGGCATTGGGGTGGATGGGGTCCAGGGTCAGAACCTTGTCCAGCCTCTCGCTCCCCCGGCGGAGGTAACCCTCTTCCACCAGGCTCGCGGCAAGCCAGAAGTTCGTGGTGACGTCGTCCGGGTCGATCTCCAGCGCGCGCCGGTATGCTTCCAGCGCCTGGAGGTGGTGCCGCCGGACGTGGTAGCTCAAACCGAGGACCGCGTGCGGCTCGGCGAGCGTCTGGTCGAGGGCCAGGGCGCGGCGGGCGGCTCGCTCGGCGGACTCGAGCGCGGAGTCGAACTCGCCGGCCACGTAGACCGGCAAGAGGACCTGGAGCGTGGCCAGCCGGGACCAGGCCCGGGCGTATCCGGGGTCGAGGCGCAGCGCCTGCTCCACCTGGGCGATGGCGTCACGGAAGCGCGCACCTTCGCGCCGGTTGAAGATGGCGGTGGCCTGCAGGTAGAGCGCGTACGCCTCCGGGTTCGCCGTGGCCACCGGCACCAGCCGCGTCCGTTGATCTCCCTGGAGCACCACCTTGAGCTCGCCGGTGATGGCGCGGGCGATCCTCTCCTGGAGGTCGAACACGTCGGTCAGGTCGCCCTCGAAGGTGTTCGACCAGAGGTGGAAGCCGTCCGCCGCCTGGATCAGCTGCGCGGTGATGCGCACCCGGTTGCCCTGCTTGCGCACCGAGCCTTCGAGGAGGTTGGCCACCCCCAGGGTCTCGCCGATGGTGCGCAGGTCCTGGTTCTTGCCCTTGAACTGGAAGGAGGACGTACGTCCGGCGACCTTCAGCCCCTTCACCCGCGCCAGCGCATCCAGGATCTCCTCGGAGATGCCGTCGGAGAAGTACTCCTGCTCCTTGTCCGAGCTGAGGTTGACGAAGGGGAGGACGGCGATCGACGGCGGCCCGCCGGCGCTCCCGGCGGCGCCCGGCCGGGGGCCCTTGCCGCGGATGGCCAGCGACAGGGCCAGCGCGGCCAGGCCAGCCGCGAGGACGGCCAGGGCGAGCCAGCGCCATCGTCGCCGCCGCGGCGGCGTCGCCGGATGCGCCGCCCGGGTGACCATGCCCGTCGCGCTCTGGAGCGACTCCAGGTGGAAGGCCAGATCCCCCGCGGAGTGGAACCGGCGCCCGGGATCCTTCTCGAGGCAACGGCTCACCACCTGCGCCACCGGTGCGGGAATGGTGGCCGGCAGGGGCTCCGGCTCGTTGTGGAGGATGGCGTAGCCGCTCTCGACCACCGAATCCGCCGGAAACGCCCGCCGGCCGGAGAGCAGCTCGTAGAGCACCACCCCGAAGCTGAAGAGATCGGTATGGGCGTCGACCGGATCGCCGCGCACCTGCTCCGGGGACATGTAGCCGGGCGTCCCGAGCACCATGCCGGTGCCGGTGCTGCCGCCGGACGGCGTCAGCGTCTGGTCGAGGAGACCATGCGGAGCTGCCTCCTGCGCCGCCTCGATCAGCTTGGCGATGCCGAAGTCGAGCAGCTTCACGTGGCCATCCCGACCGATGAAGATGTTCTCCGGCTTCAGGTCCCGGTGAACGATGCCGCGCTCGTGCGCCGCCGCCAGGCCCTGCGCCATCTGCGCCGCCCAGTCCAGCGCCTTGGCCAGCGGGACCGGGCCCTTCGCCAGTCTCTCGCGCAGCGTCTCGCCCTGCAGCAGCTCGGTGACGAAGTAGGGCTTCCCGTCGTGGAGACCGACGTCGTGCAGGGCGACGACGTTCGGGTGGTTGAGGGAGCCGGCGAGCTTGGCCTCGCGCTGGAAGCGTTCCAGGAACGCTCCGTCCGTCCCGAGCGCCTGGGAGACGACCTTGATCGCCACGTCGCGCCCGAGCCGGGTGTCCCTGGCCCGGTAGACCTCGGCCATGCCTCCTGCCCCGACCAGGGCCAGCACCTCGAATGGCCCGACCCGGGTGCCAACCGTCAAGCGCACGAAGGCGACCTTACACCGGGCCTGTCGCGCCGGCTGGAAGTCCGCCCGGCAGCGCATCGAAGTGTGCGTCGGGATTCTCCATCCACTCCCGCAGGACCCGGGCGATGGCCGAGGCGTGGAATCCGTCGATGACCCGGTGATCGAGCGTGGCGTTCACGCTCATCGCCCGGCCCACGGTGACACGTCCGTTCTCCACGAAGGCGTGCTCCCTCACCTCGCCGATGGCGAAGAGGATGGGGACCCGGGAGAAGGGCACCAGCGGGGCGTAGGCGGTGTCGAGCCCCAGGCTGCCGACGTTGGTGATCATCAGGCTGCCGAACGGATCCGAGGCGATTCCCAGCGCCCGGAGATCCAGGTTGAGGGTGAAGCTGAGGAAGGAGAGGACCCTGAGGAACGGCCGGAGGAGAAGATAGGGAATGCTCTGGAACGTCGCGCGTGTCTTCTCGAGCGCGGGGTCCTTCCGTTGCCGGACCAGCTTCACCTTCGCCTCGAACTCGTCGACGATCTCCAGCAGGGTCTTTCGCTCGAGGTCGTAGAGCGTCGCGCCGGAGAGGTCGACCTTGTCCTCGCCCTCGTCGGCCATCAGGACCTGGAAGAACACGCCGATGCGCTGGCGCAGGTAGATGCGGTTCCAGCGGAGGACGGCATTCGCCTCGGGGCACTGCGCGAGCGCCATCGCCGAGGCCTTGGCCATCAGGTGGCTGACGGTGAGCCGGCGGCCGGTGCGCGCGCGAAAGCGAGCGATGTAGTCATGCGCCCGGTCCATCCGCAGGATGATCGTCCCGTAGATGGAAGGGTCGTAGGCCGTTCGCCACGTTCCGAGCGCGATCTTCCGGAAGGACGAGAGGTCCTTCTTCTTGACCAGCGACAGGTTCCCCATGTCCCGGACCGTACACTGTCTCCGCTCGCCCGGGCGCGAATCGGCGATCGGGCTCGGGCCGGCGTGCTAGGGTCCGTCGCCCCACGTGTCTGACGGCGATCCCGGTCGCTCTCCCGCGGTCGCCGCTCTCAACCCACTTCCGAGGTCCACGATGCGACGACTGCTGTTGCTCGTAGCGGCTGTGCTCCCTGCGCTCACGCACGCCCAGACGACGGACAAGGTGCTGCAACGGATCCGCGACAGCAAAGCGATCACCATCGGCTACCGCACCGACGCCCCGCCGTTCTCCTACGAGGAGCGCGAGCAGCCGGCCGGGTACACCGTCGAGCTCTGCAAGCGCGTCGTCACCAGCCTGGCGCAACAGCTCAAGGTCCCCTCGCTCGCCGTGAAGTGGGTTCCGGCCAACGTCCAGACCCGGCTCGACCTCGTCCGCAAGGGCCAGGTCGATCTGGAATGCGGGACCACCACCGCCACCCTCTCGCGCATGGATCAGGTGGACTTCTCCAATCCGGTGTGGGTCGACGCCACCGGGCTGCTCGTCCGCAAGTCGCTCGGCGCCCGGACCCTCGGGGGTCTGGCGGGGAAGAGCATCGCGGTGGTGGCCGGAACGCCGAACGAGCGGGCGCTGGAGGAGGCGCTGAAGAAGGGGCTGGTGAACGCCAAGGTCGTTCCGGCGAAGACCTACGACGAGGCGATCTCGCTCTTCGAGGGCGGAACTGCCGATGCGCTGGCAGCAGGCAAGATGATGCTGGCCGGGATGGCGGCGAGCAAGCTCAAGGACGCCTCGGTCTACGAGATGCTGGACGACGACATCGGCTACGTGCCCTACGCCATCGTCCTGCCGCTGGGGGCAACCGGGCTCCGTCCGGCGGTGAACCGGGCGCTCTCGCAGATCTACGGAAGCGATGCCATCGTGGAGATCTTCCGCGGCACCTTCGGCCCCGGCGCAAAGCCCAGCGTGGCGCTGGCCATCATGTACGCTCTCAACACGTATCCGGAGTGAACGGCGCTCGCCCCGTCCGCCCGGCAGCGCCGGCGCACGACTAGGCAAGCGCTCCTCGATGGGGTCTACTGCGAGCGCTGCCTGGGGGTCCCGATGGATGCAATCCCTCAACCGGCGGTGGCGGCCGAGGTCGCCCCCGCCCGTCCGCTCCCGCGCTGGGCCGTGCTCGGCGCGGTCTTCGGCCTGGTGAGCGCGGCGTCGATCGCGCTCTGGGGGCCGATCGGCGTCTCCGGGACCTACCCGCGCTTCATCGGAGCGCTGCTCAGGCAGGTCGCCCCGGGCTATGCCGGGAGCAACACCTACCTGGTCAAGATGGGCGACTTCGCCCGACCCGAGACCTTCCTGGTGCTCGGCCTGCTGATCGGCGGGTTCGCCGCCGCCCGCCTCTCGCGCCAGCGCGCGCCCCGGGTGGAGTTGATCCACCCCGGCCGGACGAGCACCGCGGCGCGCTACGGCGGCGCCTTCCTCGGCGGCTTCCTCATCGTTTTCGGAGCCCGGCTCGCCGGCGGCTGCACCAGCGGCCACATCATCTCCGGTATCACCCAGCTCTCGGTGAGCGGCCTGATCTTCGCCGCCGGCGTCTTCGCCTCCGGCATCGTCACCGCCCGGGTTCTACAGAAAGGAGGGCGGTGAGCATGGACCAGCTCTTCGGGCTCCTGGTCGGGGTGGCGATGGGCGCACTGCTCCAGCGCGCCGGCGCCTCGAGCCCCGCGCTCATCGCTCGCAACCTCCGGCTGGAGGACCTGTCGATCATCAAGTTCATGGCTACCACCATCGCCGTGGGGACGATGGTCGTCTACCTGGCCGGCCTCTGGGTGCCGATGCATTTCGACATCAAGCCGGCCTACGTCCTCGGCGTGCTCGCCGGCGGGCTCGTCTTCGGGGTCGGATTCGCCGTCGGCGGCTACTGCCCCGGCACGTGCGTGGTCGGAGTCAGCGAGGGGCGCAAGGACGCGCTCCTGGCGCTGGCTGGCGGGGCCTTCGGCGCGCTGGTCTTCACCCTGGTCTACGACGCGCTGCTGGCCCCGGTGGTGAAGCTGCTCGACCTGGGCAAGCTCACGCTCCCCGGCGCGCTGCACCTGCCGGCGCCCCTGGTGGCGGTGCTCCTCGGCGCCGTCTTCCTCGGGGCGGTGGCATGGCTGCCGACGAATCCGGGCCGGGCGGCTCGCTGATCGCCGGCCCCCGGCGGGTCACTTGTAATACACCGCGTCCGCCGGCAGCTTCTCGACCAGGTAGTCGAATCGCTTCCCGGGGAACACCGGGCGCGGCTTCCCGTCGATGTAGGCGGCCAGCTGCTGCGCCTGCTCGTCGGTGAGCGAGCCGGGAGCCGTGTAGGGCATGGCGTGGCGGATGTAGCCGGCCAGCGTGTAGATGCGGGCCGCGCCGGCGCCATCGTTGTAGGAACGCGGGCCCCAGAGCGGCCCGGGCTTGATCCCGCCGAGGTCCACGCCCTGCCCGTCCCCGCCATGGCAGCTCTCGCACTGCTCCCGGTAGAGACGGCGGCCGCGGCGCGGATCCAGCCGTCCAACCGGGATCAGCCGCTCGGGGGGGATGGCCCAGCCGCGCCAGGCGCGGGTCTCCTCGACGGTCACCCCCTCCGAGAGCCAGCGGAGGTAAGCGGTGAGGGCGCGGACCTCGGGGGCAGAGGCGTCGGGGTGGGGCTTGTGGTTCTCGTGCTCCTCGCTCGCGTCCGCACGCAGCGCGGTGGCATTCAGGCTGCGCAGGAAGCATCCGACCACCCGTTCCTCGAGAGAGAAGCGGCGCCCGGAGCGGCGGTTGTACTCGGGGAAGACGGCGGCGATGCCCACCAGCGGGAGAGCGCCCTGCTTCTGCCCGGCGTTGAGGTGGCAGTTCCCGCAGGCGAGCGCGCCGCCGACGATGCGGGGGGCGAGCCTGGGGGTGTCGAGGAACAGCAGGTAGCCGCGCCGGATCTCCTCCGCCTGCGCCGGGTCGCCCGGCAAGGGGTCGCGCTCCGGATCGCGCACCCGGGCGTCGAGCTCGGTGATCGGCGCCGAGGCCGGCACCAGCCGTGTGCCGGGCGGCGGGCCGGGCGCGGGCGACGGGCCGGCGTCCGGCTCCGCACGCACCCGGGCCGGGCCGGCGAGGACGGCCACCAGTGCGCAGGCGAGGACCGCGGCGCCCCGGGGCCGCCTCCGCTCAGGGACGCGGGCGCCGATCAAATCAGCGGGAGGATCTTCCAGCCGTTCTCCATCGCCGCCTGCAGCGCGCCGACGCCGGCCGGCACGACGAGGAAGCCGGGAAGCATGTTCGCCTTCCACTCCGCCAGCGTCGCCTTGGGGTCGGCGTGCATGGCCATGGCCATCATGCCGGCAAAGGCGGCGAGCGCGTTGTGGCAGACCATGAACAGCGCCCCGCGCTTGAGGCAGGCCTCACCGCTCCAGTCCTGGTAGATGTTGCCGCCGGCACCTGGATCCCCGTCGAAGCTCATCGAGGTCTGCGCCTTGTAATAGACGTTGGCCTTCTCCGGGTTGCCGCTCGCGTCCTTGCAGTTGAAGGAGGCGCCGAAGGGGTACTTGGCCCACATCGCGTCGTTGAGCGCCAGGATGATCGACGGCCCGTAGAGCACCGCCGCGACGCCGACGTTGCCCTTCCCCCAGCCGAACGAGAACTCGCCGGCGTTGAAGCTGTTCTGGATGTGGATGTAGAGGCTGGCCAGGCCGGGGATGATCAGGCGCGGCTCCACCGACTGGTAGACCGCCTTGTGCGGCTTCTTGGTCTTGAGCTCCGCCCACATCTTCTTCTCGTCGTACTCCGATGGCTTGAGCACCGGGAAGTGCACCGCCGACGGCGGAGGCGGCGGTGGCGCCGCAGCGGGCTGCGCCGGCGGCGGGGTCTGGGCGTTCGCCTTCTTGCTGGCCAGCGCCAGCACGCCGGCAGCGGCGAGCGTATGGCGCAGGAAGTTGCCTCTGGTCATTTCCATGGTTCCCCTCCATTCCTCGAGAGCCGGGCTCCGGACCCGTGCCGGACCCCGGGCGGCCGCGACGGTAGAAGGTCGCGCGCCGAGGGACAAGTGGAGCGACGGACGGCCCCGGGATCGGGCCGGGCCGCCCGGGCCCGATGGCCGCAGTTCCCTGCTGCCGCAGCGGAGGCCATACTGCTTGCCTCATCCAACCCGGGGGATTTCCGATGAATGCCGTCCGCGCCGCTTCGTTGCCCTTCGCCGCCGCCGCGCTCTCGCTGCTCGCCGCCGTCGCCTTCGGGCGTCCCGGGGACCAGTCCCCGCTCGCCGGGGTGAAGGAGGGCAAGATCATCTACGACATCACCGAGGGCGACGGGAAGGCGCTGCTGCTCCGGATCGAGTCCATCGAGGAGACGCGGCAAGATCTCGTGAAGCAAGGGATCACCCCGCGCTTCGTGCTCTCCTTCCGCGGGCCGGCGACGCTCCTGGTCCAGACGGACATGGAGAAGATCAAGCCCGAGAACCGGCCCTATGCGGGTCAGATCACCGCGCTTCTCGCTCAGATGTCCAAGTCACCCGGAGTGGAGAGCCTGGAGCAGTGCGCGGTCGCCATCCGCCACGCCGGCACCAAGGCGGAGAACGTGGCCCCGCCGCTCAAGGTGGTGGCCAACAGCTTCGTCACCATCATGGCCTACGAGGCGAAGGGGTACGCCTACATCCGGGCCTGATCCGACGCGAGGCGCCATGGGAACGGCGGACATCAAGGCCAGGGCGGTGGGCGACATCCCCTACTACCAGGGGCCGAACGCGATTCCCGGCATCCGCTTCCACACGGCCGGAAGAGACCTGGGCGTGACGGCCTGGGGGATGAACGTCATCGAGATCGAGCCCGGCTGCACGGCGTACCCCGAGCACGACCACGTGAAGGACGGGCAGGAGGAGGTCTACGTCGTGCTGAAGGGCAGCGGGACCATGAGCTGCGCGGGCGGGGAGACCGTCCTGAAGGAGGGGACGCTGGTTCGCGTCGGCCCCACCACCCGGCGGAAGATCCTTCCCGGGCCAGAGGGAATCACGGTCCTCGCGCTGGGCGCGACGCCGGGACAAGCGTACGGCCGGAAGTAGCGAGGCTGAGCACGCGCGGAAAGGACCCGGGGCGCCCATCGGCCTTCCTGACGGGCCTCCGGCCTCCCCGCAGCCGGCCAGCAGAATGTGCTTGACCTCTGATGATGTTGAGAGTTATTCTCAACTTCATCAAGGGGTTCTCGTGATCGTCTGCGTGTGCCGGGCTGTGTCCGATCGGCAGGTGCGCTCGGCGGTATCCGCCGGCGCCCGGACCCTCACCGAGGTGGGCCGGCGCTGCGGCGCCGGCACCGGTTGCGGCGCATGCCGGCACCAGCTGGCCCGGCTCATCGAGCAGGCCCGCACCGAGGACCCGCACTCGCACGCCGCCCATCCTGTAGGCTGCCGCGCGCTCCAGGACGCGCCCGCGGAGGCCACCGGATGAAGGGACACCCCGACGTCATCGAGCTCCTCAACGAGGCGCTCACCGCCGAGCTGACCGCGATCAACCAGTACTTCCTGCATTCCCGGATGCTCCGGAACTGGGGCTACGACCGGCTGGCCGAGGTGGTGTACCGGGAGTCCACCGAGGAGATGCGCCACGCCGATGCGCTCATCCAGCGGGTCCTGTTCCTCGACGGCCTCCCCAACCTGCAGCGCCTGGGGAAGGTGAACGTCGGCGAGACAGTGGTCGAGATGCTCACCCTGGACCTGGCGCTGGAGCACGAGAACGTCCAGCGCTACAACGCCGGCGTCGAACGGTGCCGCAGCCTCGGGGACAACGGCAGCCGGGAGCTGCTGGAGCTCATCCTCCTCGGCACCGAGGCGCACGTCGACTGGCTGGAGAGCCAGCTCGAGCTCGTTCGCCAGCTCGGCGAGGCCCACTACCTCTCCCAGCAGATCCGCCCCGGAGATCTCTCCTCGGGCCCCGGCGCAGGGCACGGCGTGGTCGATGCGCCCGGAAAGGGCTGAGGCCCCACCCTTCCCTCCCCGAGGCGCCGCGTGCGCCCTGCCACCGTCCTCGTCGGGGTCCTCGTGGTAAGCGCACCGCTGGTCTCTGGAGGCAAGGCATGAAGGCTTCCGCCTTCTATCGAGTCGCTGCCGTCCTTCTGCTGCTCTTTGCCGCAGGACATACGCTCGGGTTCAGCCAGTCCGATCCCGGATGGGGCGTCGAGGCGCTCCTTGGCTCGATGCGGTCGATTCACTTCGACGTGCAGGGCTTCAACCGGACGTACTGGGACCTCTTCGTCGCGGCCGGACTCTCCGTCGGCGTGTTCTATCTCTTCGCGGCGATACTGGCCTGGCAGCTCGGTGGCCTTCCGGCGGAGACCCTGCGGAGCATGCGCGGCATCGCCTGGGCGTTCGCCGTCTGCTTTGCCGCCATCACGGCCGTGAGCTGGAGATACCTCTTCACTCTCCCGGTCGTCTTCTCGATGGCGATCACCGCGTGCTTGATCTCGGCTGCATGGCTTTCGTCGAAGTGAGGTCGCGCTGACGACCCGGGAATGGACGAAACGCGCGCGGCGCCCGAGACTTCGGTGACCGTCGCCGTCCGTCGTCGAGCGGGGACGCACCGGGAGGATTGACCATGCGACCGCCGAGGCTTGCCGTGCTCCATGTCGTGTGCGGCCTGGCCGCGGGCTCGCTCCCGCTGGCCGTGGCGGCGGCACCCGACCCGTGCAAGCTGCTCACCCCCGCGCAGGTCGCCGCCGCGCTCGGCGGGACCTTCGGCGCCGGCCAGCCCATCGGCACGACCGGCTGCTCGTGGACCGAGGAGAAGCCGCACGTCATCGTCACGGCTTCGCTGTGGCCTCCGAAGGACTGGGACCGGCTGAAGTCGGGTCCGCTTCCGGGAACCGTGATCACGCCGGCCGGCGGGCTCGGCGACGACGCCTTCTACGCCACCCTGGCGCCGTACACGATGCTCTACGTCAAGAAGGGGCAGACCGTGCTGTTGATCAAGGTCTACGGGGTCAAGGACCAGGCCGCGCAGATGGGCGCCGAGAAGACGCTGGCCGTGGACGCGCTCAAGGCGCTGTAGCGCGGCCGGCCAGCGTCCTCCCGCGAGCCTCCTCGCTTCAGGCGAGGTCGAAGCGATCCAGGTTCATCACCTTGTTCCACGCGGCCACGAAGTCCTGGACGAACTTCTCCTGCGCGTCCGAGCTTCCGTAGACCTCGGCCAGTGCCCGGAGCTGGGAGTTCGAGCCGAAGACCAGATCGACCCGGGTGGCGGTCCACTTCTTCTCACCCGTCTTGCGATCCCGACCCTCGAACACGTCCTTGGCGGCCGAGACCGGCTTCCACTCGGTGCCCATGTCGAGCAGGTTCACGAAGAAGTCGGTGGTCAGCGCCCCGGGCCGCTTGGTGAAGACGCCGTGCTTCGTCTGCCCGACGTTGGCATCGAGCACGCGCAGCCCGCCGACGAGCGCCGTCATCTCCGGCGCGGTCAGCGTCAGCAGGTCGGCCTTGTCGACCAGCAGCTCCTCGGAGGACACGGGATAGACGTCCTTCTGGTAGTTCCGGAAGCCGTCCGCGAACGGCTCGAGCACAGCGAAGGACTCGACCTCGGTCTGCTGCGGGGAGGCATCCATGCGTCCCGGCGAGAACGGAACCGTCACCTTGACGCCGGCGTTCTTCGCCGCCTGCTCGATGGCCGCGCAGCCGCCGAGCACGATCAGGTCGGCGAGCGAGACCCTCTTCTTTCCGCCGGACTGCGCGTCGTGGAACTCCTTCTGGATGCCCTCCAGCGTCTTCAGCACCTTGGCCAGCTGCGCGGGCTGGTTGGCAGCCCAGTCCTTCTGCGGCGCGAGGCGGATGCGCGCGCCGTTCGCCCCGCCGCGCTTGTCGGAGCCACGGAAGGTGGAGGCCGACGCCCAGGCGGTCGAGACCAGCTGTGAGACGGTCAGGCCCGAGGCCAGGATCTTCGCCTTGAGGGCGGCAACGTCCTTGTCCCCGACGAGCTCGTGATTGACCGCCGGGATCGGGTCCTGCCAGATGAGCTCCTCGGCGGGAACCTCCGGGCCCAGGTAGCGGGCCCGCGGGCCCATGTCGCGGTGAACCAGCTTGAACCAGGCTCGGGCGAAGGCGTCGGCCAGCTGCTCCGGATGCTCCATGAAGCGCCGCGAGATCTTCTCGTAGATCGGATCGAACCGGAGCGAGAGGTCGGTGGTGAGCATGGACGGGGCGATCTTCTTCGTCTTGTCATGGGCCATGGGCACCGTGCCGGCGCCCGCGCCGCCCTTCGGCTTCCACTGGTTGGCGCCGGCCGGGCTCTTGGTCAGCTCCCACTCGTAGCCGAAGAGGATCTTGAAGTAATCGTTGCTCCACCTGGTGGGCGTGGTGGTCCAGGTGACCTCGAGACCGCTGGTGATCGTGTCACCGCCCTTGCCGGTGCCGAAGCTGCTCTTCCAGCCGAGGCCCTGCTGTTCGAGATCGGCGGCCTCCGGATCGGGCCCCACGTTGGACGTCGGGCCGGCGCCGTGGGTCTTGCCGAAGGTGTGGCCGCCGGCGATGAGCGCCACCGTCTCCTCGTCGTTCATGGCCATGCGGGCGAAGGTCTCGCGGATGTCCTTGGCCGCCGCGAGCGGATCGGGCTTCCCGTTTGGGCCTTCCGGGTTGACGTAGATGAGACCCATCTGCACGGCGCCGAACGGCCGGTCGAGCTCCCGGACTCCGGAATAGCGCTTCTCGCCGAGCCAGGTCTTCTCGATGCCCCAGTTGACGTCGTTGTCCGGCTCCCAGACGTCCTCGCGACCGCCGGCAAAGCCGAAGGTCTTGAAGCCCATCGTCTCCAGGGCGACGTTGCCGGCGAGGATCATCAGATCCGCCCAGGAGATCTTGCGGCCGTACTTCTGCTTGATCGGCCAGAGCAGGCGGCGTGCCTTGTCCAGGCTGACGTTGTCCGGCCAGGCGTTGAGCGGCGCGAAGCGCTGCTGCCCCCTGCCGCCGCCGCCGCGGCCGTCGGCGATGCGGTAGGTCCCGGCGCTGTGCCACGCCATCCGGATGAACAGCGGCCCGTAATGGCCGAAGTCCGCCGGCCACCAGTCCTGCGAGTCGGTCATCAGCGCCGCGAGGTCCTTCTTCAGGGCCTTGAAGTCGAGGCTCTTGAACTCCTTGGCGTAGTTGAAGTCCTTGCCCATCGGATTGGACTTCGAGGAGTGCTGGTGAAGGAGGTCCAGACGCAGCTGGTTCGGCCACCAGTCGCGGTTGGAGGTGCCGCCGCCAGCGGCGTGAGGGAAAGGGCACTTGGTGTCGGTTGTCATGGCGCTCCTCGACGGGTTCGGTCGAAAACCTTCGGCCCGGGCCTCGGCTCGGGTCCGGAAAACTCGGCGCGGCAAGGTACCAGAGGGACGGAGGAATGGGTACGCTCCGGGCCTGGCGTTCGTTTCCCACCGGACCCACCGGACGTACGGCTTCTTCTTCGAGATCCAAGAAGATCTTCGGCCCGGGAGTCCCAAGGAGGGTGCGCGGGCCGGGCAGCCGGGGGCCGGGATCAGCCGACGGGACCCGGGCTCGGGTTGCCAGAGCCCGGCGGACCGCTCGAAGGGGCGGGCACCCGCGGGTCGGCCTGGGGCTCGACGGCCGGGACCCTTCGCGGCCGCGCGAGGTCGACGCGACTCGACCGGCTCCCCTCCGCCCGGCGCGAGCGCGGCGACGCGTGCGGCCCTGGAGAACGGGCTGCTCAGCCTCGCGCCCGTTTCAACACGATGGTAGACGAAGCCCGATGCGAGCCAAGGTCGACCCGAACGTTGCAGCGTGCCACTGCGGGTTGATTCAAATTCGCGTGCGTCAATTGCCGCGGACGCTGACCAGTTGCAATTGCTCGATCTGCCGTCGCTACGGGGCGCTCTGGGCCTACTACAAGCCGTCGTCGGTGCGAGTCGACGCGCCGAAGGGCGCTCTCGTCAAATACTCATGGAATCGGCGAATTCGCCAATACCATCGGTGCAAGGTCTGCGGTTGCGTCACCCACTACACGTATCGAAAGAAGCGCCCCTGGGTGACGGTCGGGGTCAATGCCAGCAATTTCGAGCCGACGGCCATCGCTGCCGCTCGCGTGCGTCACCTGGACGGAGCCTCGACCTGGAAATTCCTCGATTAGCGCTCGCCCCGGCCCGCGCCACCGCGGGCGGCGGGACTGCCGGTCTGCGGCGCCGCATCAGCAGGGGCAGCACCCCGAGCGCCAGGAGCGGAAGGATGTCACCGCCCGCGGTGCCGCAGCCGCCGCTGCTGCCGCCGGTGCTCGCCGCCGTGGCCGGGATGACCGTGATGGAAGCATTGGCCGTGCTGCCCAGAGAATCCGTCACACGGACCACGTCGGTCACACCGCCCGTTGCCCCCGCCGTGTAGAGCCCGCTGGTCGTGAGCGTCCCCACCGACGCGTTGGTGAAGAACGACCAGGTGTAGATCCCGCTGCCGCCGGAGGCGCTGAACGCCTGGGTCCCCCCGGTGGCCACGGTCACCGTCGCGGGAGTGATGGCCAGGGCCGCGGTCACCGTCACCGAGGCGGTCGCCGAGCCGCCCAGCGAATCCGTGACCCGGAGGACGTCGGTCACGCTGCCGGTCGACCCCGCGGTGTATGCCCCGCCTGCGCTCACCGTCCCGCCCGAGGCATTGGTGACGAAGGCCCAGGCGTACCCGGTCCCGCTGCCGCCGGAGGCGGTGAACGTCCTCGTCGCCCGCGGCGCGAGCGACACGGCTGCGGGCGAGGCCGATACCGCCGCGGTCACGGTGACCGAGACCGTCGCCGAGCCGCCCAGCGAATCCGCGACGCGCAGGACGTCGGTCACGCTACCCGTCGACCCTGCGGTGTAAGCACCGGCCGCGGTCAGGGTTCCGCCCGAGGCGTTGGTGACGAAGGTCCAGGTGAAGCCGGTTTCGCTGCCGCCTGCTGCGGTGAAGCTCTGGCTCGCCCTCGGCGCAAGGGCCGGGGCAGCCGGGGAGACGAAGATGGGAGAGCGGTAGACCTCGGTGGAGTCGACGGCGCCTGCGCCGCTCGAGCCCCCGACGACGAGCACCTTGCCGCCACCGAGAAGCGTCGCCGTGTGCTCGTACCGAGGAACGGCCATCGGGTCCGTCAGGGTCCACGTTTCCGTCGCCGGATCGTAGAGCTCCGCACTGGCCGTCACTCCGTTGATGTCGAGGCCGCCGATGACGAGCACCCGTCCAGACGAAAGCAGCGTCGCGGTGTGGTAGTCGCGTGGGTCGACGAGCGCCCCGGTCGCCGTCCAGGTCCCTGTCGCCGGGTCGTACAGCTCCTCGGTCGGCGCGTTCGACCCGGAGCCCGCGTATCCGCCGGTGACGAGCACCTTGCCGGAGGAGAGGAGCGTCGCTGCGGCGTCGAACCTGATGGTCGCCAGCGAGCCTGTGGCGGACCAGGTGCCGGTCGCCGGGTCGTACACCTCGGCGCTGAGATTGTCCGTGCCCCCGATGCCGCCCGCGACCAGCACCTTTCCCGAGGACAGGAGCGCAGCGACATGGTACTTGCGCGCGCCCGCCATCGAGCCGGTGGCGGACCAGGTGCCGGTCGCCGGGTCGTAGAGCTCCGCACTCGCGACGGCCGAATTTCCGGTGCTGTCGACCCCTCCTGCAACGAGGACCTTCCCCGACGGAAGCAGCGTCGCGCTGTGCCCGTAGCGTGGGGCCGTCAGGGAGCCGGTGGGAGTCCAGACCGCGGTTGTTGGGTCATAGACCTCCGCGCTGCCGAGAAATCCCGGGCCTGCCCCCCCGACAACGAGCACCTTGTCCGTCGCGAGAAGCGTCGCCGTGTGTGCCGAACGCAGCGTGACCAGAGCCCCGGTGCCGCTCCAGAGTCCCGTGACCGGATCTCGCACTTCGGCGCTCGAGACGAACGTGTTGTAGGGGTCGTTGCCCCCGGCGACGAGCAGCTTGCCGGATGCAAGGAGCGTGGCGGAGTGGCCGTACCGGGGCACCGCGAGGGACCCCGTGCCCCAGGTCCCTGTCACCGGGTCATAGACCTCCATGGTGGTGAACCCCGGGTTGGACGCTCCACCCGTGACGAGCACCTTGCCGGAGGGCAAAGGCGTGACAGTGGGGTCGACCCGGCCGACCGCGAGCGCGCCTGCCGCCGCCCACGTTCCCGTTGCCGGGTCATAGACTTCCGCGCTCGTCAGGAACTGGTTGATGTCAGACCCTCCCACGACGAGCACCTTGCCGGAACCGAGGAGCGTTCCGGACTGTTGCAGGCGTCCCGTTGCCAGTGACCCGGTCCCGGTCCACGTGCCGGTCGCCGGGTCATACAGCTCCGCGCTCGCCGTCGCGTCGCCGCGGTCATCCTTGCCGGCGACCACGAGCACCTTTCCAGACGACAAGAGCATCGCGGTCTGGCCGAACCGTGCCGTTGCCAGGGACCCTGTGGCCGTCCACGCACCGGTCGTCGGGTCGTAGAGCTCTGCGCTCGCGGTGGCCCCTCCCGGGACGGAACCCCCGGCGACGAGCACCAGCCCGGATGGCAAGAGCGTCGCACTGTGAAATCCGCGCGCGGTGCCCAGCGAGCCAGTGGGGCTCCAGCTTCCCGTCGCCGGGTCATAGAGCTCGGCGCTCGCGAGGGGGAAACCACTGTTGCGACCGTAACCTCCGACGACGAGCACCTTCCCGGACGGAAGCAGCGTCGCCGTGTGGTAGGCGCGTGTCGTGCCGAGGGATCCGCTCGCCGCCCACGTCCCCGCCGCAGGGTCATAGGCCTCGACCGTACCCATGGACACGTCGTTGATGTCGCTGCCCCCCACGACGAGCACCTTGCCGGATGGCAGCAGAGTCGCGGTGTGAAAGATGCGAGCGGTGGCGAGGGAGCCCGTGGCAGCCCAGGTGTTCGTCGCCTCGTCGTACAGCTCGGCGCTGGCGAGCAGGGCACTGATGCCGTCGGAGCCGCTGACGACGAGCACCTTCCCGGACGGAAGCAGCGTCGCCGTGTGATCCGTGCGGGACCGTTGCATCGCTCCCGGCTGCGTCCAGAGCGAGTCGGCCAGTGGCCGCTCGCGTGCCGGTGCGAGAACTAAAACGACGACGAGGGCCCACCGGCCCGATCGACGGATTGCCCGCTCCATGTCCTGGACCCCTCCCGCGCGGTCCCGTGAGCCAAACACACAACCGGGGTCGCGCCAACCGTTCCGTCCAACCCGCCTGAACACCCGGGTGCATTGACCGCCAAGCGGGGAGTGAAGGACGATCTCTGCAGGCTGAACCACGCGGGGGGGACCATGGTCGCTGGACCTGGCTGTGTGCTGCGTCGGCTCGTCATCTTGCTCGTCGGTCTGGCCGTCGCGTCGTGCAGCAGCGGCGGGGGGAGCGCCGGCGGTCCCAACCCGACCACTCCGGTCGCCAACGCCGGTCCCATCCAGGTGGTGAGCGAAGGGCAGCCGTACACCCTGGACGCGTCCGGGAGCTCTGACCCTTCCGGTCTTCCGCTCAGCTACCTC
>DASPUU010000125.1:0-6854 GCA_035622755.1 Myxococcaceae bacterium | reverse complement strand
GCGATCGAAAGTCTCTGGCACCTTGCCCCGGGCTCGGGAAAGTCTCGGGAAAGTCTCTGGCACCTTCCCCGCAGGCCGGTCGATCGAAAGTCTCTGGCACCTTCCGCCGAGCCCCCCGGAAAGTCTCTGGCACCTTCCGCCGAGCACCTTCCCCCGAGCGACCGAGCCCCTCGTTGGGTGACGTGACGCGGGTGATGCAGTCCTCGGTTCACCAGGTTGCTACCACGAGCGGTGATGACTATTATGACCATCGTGACCATCCCGACCAAATCCCATCGCACCTGGAGCGTTGCTGACGCCAAGGCCAGGTTCAGCGAGCTCCTCGAGAAGGTCCGCACGGCCGGACCGCAGACCATCACCAGGAGCGGACGGCCCGCCGCGATCGTCGTCTCGGTGGAGGAATGGGAACGCAAGACTCACCGGACCGGGAGCCTTGCCGAATTCTTCGCTCGTTCTCCTCTGCGCAACTCCGGAATCGACCTCGAGCGCCGTGATGCCGGGCCCCGCAAGGTGGAGCTCTGAGCTTCCTCCTCGACACCAATGCAGTCTCCGAGTGGTCAAAGCCTCGACCCGACCCCGGGTTCATCCAGTGGCTTCACGAGGCGGACGAGGATCGGCTCTTCCTCAGCGTCCTGACGCTCGGCGAGGTCCGCTCGGGCGTCGACCGACTCGATGCGGGCACGCGCCGCAACCGGCTCGAGCGATGGCTCGAGCATGACCTGGCGCCTCGCTTCGAGGGCCGGATCCTCCCCGTCGACGCCGACGTCGCGGACTCGTGGGGCCGGATCGTCGCCGGCACAGAGCGAACAGGGCGCCCGATGAAGACCGTGGACGCCCTCCTCGCCGCGACGGCGCGGCATCACCGGCTGACCCTCGTCACCCGCAACACCGGCGACTTCGCGGCTGCCGGGATCGAGCTCCTCAATCCCTGGTCCGGCTGAGCCGGTTCGCCTCCGCAGCCGGCGCCGGCGGAGCCTCCCAAAGCCGCCTACCTCCGCCTCGCGGCCGACCTCGCCCCCCCATCCGCCCCGGCGGACTCCTCCTCCCCGAGCATCTTTTCCAGCGGGGTCGGCCCCTCCAGCGCCTTGATCCGCTGCGTCTCCCCCTCCCTCTCCAGCCGCTCCAGCCACGCCCGCGCGCGCTCCGCCCCGGCCGGCCCCTCCGCCCGCGCCCCGGCCCGCACCGCCTCCGCCGCCGCGTCCAGCCGCCCCATCTGCTCGTAGAGCTGGGCCGCCTGGTAGTGCAGCCCTGCATTCTCCGGCTGGAGCCTCCGGGCGGTGTCCAGCGCCTCCAGCGCCCTCCCGAGCCTCCCCTCCGCCCGGAACGTCTCCGCCTCCGCGGCCAGGAGACGCACCCTCGCCGCTCCCCCGGCGAGGAACGGCTGGAGCCGCTCGAGCGCCTGCCGCGCCAGCGCGGGCTTCCCGGCGGCCTGCCATTGCGCCGCCAGCGCGAACCCCACTTCCGCATCCTGAGGACGCCTCGCGACCTCCGCTTCGAGCACCTGGATGGCTTCCCGGGGCCTTCCCAGAACAGTCAGTGCCTGCGCGCGCAGGAGCGCCACGTCCTCGCCGCGCCGCTCGGCCTCGTCCAGGAGCGGCAACGCCTCGCTGGGGTGCCCAGCCCCCAGCCGCAGAGACGCCGCCGACGCCCAGAGGCCACCGAGCCCCGGCCGGCCCTCGGCCTGCTCCCGCGCCCAGGCCAGCACCCCCTCGGCATCCGCATGCCTGCCCGCCCCCCAGAGCAGTGTCACCACCAGCGGAACGTCCGACAGGTCCGGTCCCACCAGCCGCGCCAGGAGCTCCGGCGTCCGCGCGTACGGAAGCGCCTCGCCGAGCACCGTCCCCGCCTCCACCCCCGTCTCCCGGGCCAGACGCCACTCCCCCATCGCCTGCTCCGGCGCCCCCAGACGCAGCAACACCCGCGCCGCCACCCGGTGCGTCTCCGAATCCAGCGGCCGGAGCCACAGCGCCCGCTCGAGGAAGGCCAGCGCATCCCGGGGACGCCGCTGCGCCTCCGTCCACCCCACCGTCCGGTAGAGCGACGCCTCGGCCGGGTGCACGTCGATGGCCGCCACCGCGCTCGCCCGGAGCGCATCCAGCTCCACGCCGGCGGCCGCCGCCCTGGCCAGGCCCAGGGACGCCTCGTCCGCCCGGTCGCGCCCGCGCCAGAGCCCGAGGGCGACCAGCACCGCCACCCCGGCCGCCAGCGCCCAGCCGCCCCGCGGGCCCACCCGCAGCCCCCGCCCCTCCGCCAGCACACGGCCCGAGACGATGCCCGCCGCCACCGCCGCCGCCATGGCGCACGCCGGGAGCTCGAGCGCGAAGTCGAACAGGTCGTGCAGCACCAGCGCCACCAGCCCGCACGCCGCCGCCCGCTCCAGCGCCGAGGCATCGCGCCGCAGCGTCCGGAAGGCCGCCCAGCCGGCCAGGGCGACCAGGAAGACCGCCGCTGGAATCCCCACCTCCGCTGCCCACTGGAGCGGCCAGCTCTCCGGATGGGTGAACGTGTAGAACGCGCCCTCCGTCTGCCAGCGCGGGAAGCCGACCCCGAAGGCGCCCCGCCCGAGCCCCAGCGGCCAGACGTGCGCCACGGCGCGCGCGAACATCGGCCACAGCTCGACCTTGGACTGGCCGATCTTCTCCATGCTGTCGAGCGTGGAGAGCCGGGCGGTGATGCGGTCCAGCGCCAGGTACGAGGCCACGGCCAGGACGCCCGCCACGCCGCCGCCCACGGCGAAGAGGCGCGCGCGCCCGTTCATCCGCGGCACGGGCCGGTAGTCCTCCCGCGAGCCGAAGGGGACCCCGCCGGCGAGCAGCGTCCCCAGGAAGGCGAGCTGCCCCAGGACGAAGAAGAAGATGCCTCCCCGGGAGAGCGACAGGAACGCGGCCGCTCCCCCGAGCACCGCCAGGCCCACCCAGAGCGCCACCTGCTGCCGGTCCTGGGCCTCGGCCGAGAGACCGAGCAGCAGCACCGTGGACAGCGTCAGGAACCCGGCCAGGTGGTTCGGATTGCCGAACGGGGTGAGCAGCGCGAGCTGCGCGTTCTGGAACTGGTGGACCCCGAAGAGCATCTGGGCGCCGGCCAGCGCGTGCCCGTAGCCGATGACGGCCACCCCGAGCCCGGTGAGACCGATGGCGGCGGCGAGGCGGCGGCGGCTCCGGCGCGACCGGGCGAGCTCGGCCGCCGCGGCCAGCGCCGCCCCGACCCCGGCCGCCAGCGCCAGCGACATCCAGGTCGCCGGCGCGTCCACGCTCACCGGCCGGGCGCGCGTGAGCCCGAGCGGAACCAGGGCGAAGTCCCGCAGCTCGGCGGACGCCGGCCCGACCGCGCCGAGCAGCCCGCCCGGGAGCGGGACGAGCTGGACCAGGCACAGCAGCCCGAGCGCGAAGGGCACCAGCGCCAGCGGCGGCAGCGACAGCGTTCCTCCCCGCTCGCCGGCGACGAGCAGCAGGGCCAGCGCCCCGAGCGTGGCCGCGGCCACCCAGGCGCCCGGAAGGGCGCCTCCCAGCCAGGCGACGGAGAGCACCACCGCGAGCACCAGGGAGGCCTCGGCGGCCAGGCGCAGCGGCGACTGCCGGGAGCGGGGGGATGGGGCCAGGACAGGGGAAACTCTACTGCCTCCCCGGCGGCCGAGGCTTGGCGAAACGGGAGGGCGTGTGGCAGGGTCCCGCCCCTTCGAATGCGCCGACTGCTCCTCCTCCCCGTGCTCGCCGCCGCCCTGCTCGCCGGGTGCAAGGGCAACTGCCGCCAGCTCGCCGAGCAGCTCTGCAACTGCGCCGCCAACCTGAACGACAAGAACGCCTGCCTGCAGCGGGTGGCGAACCGCGCGTCCGTCATCAGCCCGAGCTCGGCGGACGACCAGCTCTGCGGCAGTCTCATCAACGGCTGTGACTGCCACACCGTCAACACCGTGGCCGGCAAGTACGCCTGCGGCCTGGCGCGCCAGCCCATCCCGTAGCGCGCCCCGGGCGCCCTCAGGGCTGGTGCCCGAAGAGCACCCAGCCGACGGTCGACAGGTAGAGCCCGAGGTTGACCAGCGTCGGCACGTCGGAGAGCAGCACGCGCTCCGGCGAGCCGCCCGCCCCCTTCCGGTGGATGAGGTACAGGTAGCGGAAGATGCCGTAGACCACGAAGGGCAGGGAGAACTTCATCCGGTCGCTTCCCACCTTCTCCACCGTGTCCGGCGCCACCGTGTAGAGCGCGTAGGCCACGATGCAGCTCGCGGCGACCACGGTCAGCATCTGGTCCAGGAGCGCGAGCGAGTAGTCGGCCAGCGCGGGCCGGTGCCCGTGGGCGGCGTGCTCGAGCGAGTCGAGCTCGTTCCTCCGCTTGGCCAGGGCGAGGAACAGGGCGAGGAGGAGCGCGCAGAGGAAGAGCCAGTTCGACACCGGCACGTGGACCGCCTCGGCGCCGGCATAGACGCGAAGGACGAACCCGGTGGCGATGACCAGGGCGTCGACGATGACGTAGCGCTTGAGCCAGAAGGTGTAGGCCAGCTCGACGACGAGGTAGGCGAGGGCGGTGGGGACGACGTTGGGCCCGGCCAGCCCGGCCAGCGCGCCGCCGGCGACCCAGCATCCGGCGACCAGCGCCCCGGCGCCCCAGGGGCCGATTTCCCCAGCGGCGATGGGGCGGCTCTTCTTCTCCGGGTGGAGCCGGTCCTGGGTCTGGTCCACCCAGTCGTTGACCACGTAGAGCCCGCTGGCCAGGAAGCAGAAGGCGAGGAAGGTCAGAGTGGCGGCCAGCGCCGCGCCGGGGACGAAGATGGCCCGGGCGAAGACCAGCGGCGCGAAGACCGCCAGGTTCTTCGTCCACTGCCGGGGCCGCAGCGCGCGGACCGCCGCGGGGGCTCTCGCCATCAGGGGCGACCGATGCCGTGGTAGGTGAAGCCGCGCTCGCGCATCTTGCCCGGGTCGAAGACGTTCCTTCCGTCGAAGACCACCGGCTGCCTGAGCAGGGACTTCATCCGGTCGAAGTCCGGGTGCCGGAAGTCGTTCCACTCGGTGAGGACGAAGAGCCCGTCGGCGCCCTCCAGGGCCTCGTAGGGCGTGGCCGCGTAGCGGACGCGGGTGCCGAAGTGGCGCCGGGCGACGTCCAGGGCCACCGGGTCATGGACGGCCAGCGAGGCGCCCTTTCCGAGGAGCCCCTCGACCATGACCAGGGCCGGGGCCTCGCGCATGTCGTCCGTCTTCGGCTTGAAGGCCATGCCCCAGATGCCGAAGTGGCGGCCGGCCAGCTCGCCGTAGTGCTTCTGGGCCTTCTGGAGGAGGAGCCGCTTCTGGCGGTCGTTGGTCCGCTCCACGGCGCGGAGGAGGTCGAACTCGATGGCGTGCTCGCGGGCGGTGGCCACCAGGGCCTTGACGTCCTTGGGGAAGCAGCTCCCGCCGTAGCCGACGCCGGGGAAGAGGAACGGGTAGCCGATGCGCTTGTCCGCCCCCATCCCGCGGCGGACGGCGTCCACGTCCGCGCCGATGCGCTCGCACAGGGCGGCCACGTCGTTCATGAAGGAGATGCGCGTGGCGAGCATGGCGTTGGAGGCGTACTTGGTCAGCTCGGCCGAGCGGGTGTCCATGAACAGGATGCGGTGCTCGGTGCGGCAGAACGGCGTGTAGAGCTCGTTCATCACCGCCCGGGCGCGCTCGGAGGACGTGCCGATGACCACGCGGTCCGGCCGGAGGAAGTCGTCCAGGGCGGCGCCCTCCTTGAGGAACTCGGGGTTGCTGACCACGTCGAAGGGCTGGCTGGTGACCTTTGCCACGGCGTCGCGGACCTTGTCGGCGGTGCCGACGGGGACGGTGCTCTTGTCGACGATGACCGTGTAGCGCCTGAGCGCGCGGCCGATGTCCACCGCGGCGGCGAGGACGTGCTGGAGGTCGGCGTCGCCGGTCTCGCCCTCGGGGGTGCCGACGGCGATGAAGACGACCTCGGACTGGCCGACGGAGCCGGCCAGGTCGGTGCTGAAGGACAGGCGCTTCTCGCGGACGTTCTTGGAGATGAGCTCCTCGAGACCGGGCTCGTAGATGGGCATCTCGCCGGCGCGGAGGGTGGCAATCTTCGACTCGTCGATGTCGACGCAGACGACGTCGTTGCCGGAGTCGGCGAAGCAGGTTCCGGCGACCAGGCCCACGTAGCCGGTGCCGACGATGGTGAGTTTCATGTGCGGGGAAGGTCTTCGCTCGAAGAGGGGTGGGGAGGCAACGGCCGAGTCATGCGGCGGGCAGGGAGCGGCCGGTGAGGAGGCGTCGCACCTGCTCGACGCCCTTGAGCTGGTGCGTGCGTCCCAGCCGACCCAGGGGGGTCACCACCAGGCTGTCGAGGATGGGACGGACGAGGTGGGAGAGCTCGGGCTGGAGCGCGCGGACGGTGTCGGCGGTCTCTGGGAAGAGCTCGGCAACGACGCCGCAGGAGGCATAGAGGGCGCGGTCGAGATGGAGGGCGCGCGAGCGCTCGCGGACGGCGGCGACGTCGAGGGGCTTCGAGTACGGCCCGCCGAGCGAGGGCGCGCCGAGGAGGAGCTCGCGGAGGTCGACGAAGGAGAGGTAGGGGACGTCGTAGCCGGCGCGGGCGTGCTCGAGGCAGAGGGTGAGGACGGCGTCCTCGGCGGTGAGCCGGAAGAAGGACGGGCCGTAGACGCGGACGGGAAGCGCGCGGTCGAGGAAGGCCTGGTCCTCGGCCTCGAAGCCGGGTCCGAGGATGCCGCCGAAGAGGTGGATGGGGGTGCGGCCGTCGGTGAGCGAGCGGGCGGCGCCGGGGGGTGTGTCCGTGGTCGGCTTGAACTCTCCCTTGGAGAGGAACGCGGCGAACGGGTCGACGTCGCCTGGGGGGAGGAGGAGGGAGATCTCGATGACCGGGCG
>DASPUU010000124.1:0-11506 GCA_035622755.1 Myxococcaceae bacterium | reverse complement strand
GAACCGGCTTCAGCCCGTCGCGGACGTCGGGCAGCGCGCGCCCGACGATGACCGACATCGAGTAGTCGAGGTAGCTGCGACGCATCTCGTCCTCGATGTTGATGGGGACGAGATCGCCGCCCCCTCCGGGGGGCGCAGGTGGAGCGGGTGGGGTCGGGACGTCGTCGGACATGACTGGGTGAGAAGGAGGGGAAACGAGGTGCCGCAACCCGGCTCGGGCGGGCGGTTCAGGACACTCGTAACTGCCCGGAACCCCTCAGTCAATCGTCCAAACGGTGGCGCCGTACAGGCCTGAACTTCGACCGGGAAATTCCTTCCTGAGTGTACTGGGAAATCCTTTGGCACCTTGCCGGGGGGCGGGAAATCCTTTGGCACCTCAGGCGCACCTCAGGCGGGCACCTCAGGCGGCCACGGTCACCCGCTGGCCGAACGGCCACAGCGCGACCAGCGCGAACTTGAGGTGCTGGTACGCGAACGGGATGCCGATGATGGTCACCGCCGACGCGACCGCCAGGGCGAGGTGGCTGAGGCAGATCCAGACGCCGGCCAGGAGCAGCCAGAGCACGTTGGCGATGGTGTGAAGCGCGCCGCTCGCCACCGGGACGATGTCCCTGCCGAACGGCCAGGCTCCCAGCGCGGCGAGCTTGAAGCACTGGAGGCCGAAGGGAATCCCGACCACGGTGAGGCAGAGCACGCCTCCGGCCACGAGATATTCGAGGCAGATGATCCAGCCGCCGAGGACGAACCAGAGGAGGTTGAGGAGCAATCGCATTCAGCAGATCCCACGCGCCGCGTCGGGAACGATTGCCTCGGCCGCCCGGCGGTCAGCCTCCGTCGAGGGTTCCCGCGTCGGGACCGGCGTCCGGGCTCGGCCCGCCGGTTCCGCCGTCGCCCCCGCCTGTCCCGCCGTCGGCCCCGAGCGAGCGCGTGAGCATCACCGCCGCGACGTGGTTGTTCGTCCCGTCGACGAGGTAGAGCTCGCCGAGACCAGGCGCGCCGAAGAGCCGCTGGGCGGTGGGCGC
Organism: Myxococcaceae bacterium; assembly: GCA_035622755.1. Lineage (GTDB taxonomy): Bacteria > Myxococcota > Myxococcia > Myxococcales > Myxococcaceae > JADGRA01. The sequence goes on along the minus strand of DASPUU010000124.1, from coordinate 10,484 downwards.
GGTGAGCCGCGGGTAGAGATAGAACCAGAGCGGCTGGAGCCCAGGGCCGAAGGCGAGGACGCCGACGCCGAGCGGCGCCCCGGAGAGGAGCACGGCGAAGCTCCCATCCTGGGTGGCGACGACGTTTCGCCCCAGGCTGGGCAGCGCCGCGGAGTCGTCGTACGCGTAGAGCCCGGGGATGAACGCCACCGCGTCCGGGGCCGTCTTCCCCATCGCCCAGAGCTTGAAGACGCTGTAGGGCGGCTGGTTCTCCAGCGTCACCACCCGCCCGTCGGCGAGCGCCCCGACCACCGTCGGCTGGACCAGAGACGGGGCGCCGCGGGCGACGATGTAGCTCCCGAGGATGACACCGCCGGCGGAGACGCGGAGGACCGGGTACTCGGTGTTTCCCGTCTTGGCGCAGGCCGAGGTCAGGGCGAGCACCGCGCTCCCGTCGCCGAGCAGCAGCTCCCGGTCGACCGTCTGGAAGGCGCAGGCGCGGGCTGCGGCGCTCGGGTCCGGGTCATTCCGCGACTGGAAGGTCATCCCGCCGCTGGAGAAGGTCCCCATCATCCATGCCATGTCGCACCCGGTCCCGGTCGGGGCCAGGTACGTCCCACCCGCTCCTCCCACCGCCCCCGTCGCCGGCGGGTTGAACCCGAAGATCGTCCCCGACGTCCCCGACAGCGAGGGACGCCCCAGCGCCGGCCCGATGCAGAGCAGTGAATCGGTGTTGAAGCACCCGGTCTGGGACACACCGCCCACCGAGTCCGGAAGACAGAGAAACGAGTCCACCGGCGTCAGCGGGGTGAGCACGGTGGTGGGGAAGGAGCTCGGGGCGAGCGCCGTGTGCGTCCCGGGGACGGGAGCGAGCACCACCTGGGTCAGGTTCCGGATTCCGGCGGCGAAGAGCGTCTGGCCGAGGGCGTTGATGCCGGAGGCGAGGAAGCCGCCGTCGAGCCCGCCGGGAAGGATGCTCGGGTCGAAGGCGGTGTACACCCCGTCGTCGGCTCCCATCAGCCCGGGAATCCAGCGCGAGGTGGCCGTCGGGTTGAGGTCATCGGTGGCCAGGGGAACGACCAGGCCCCGAACCACCGGGATGGGATCGGCGACCGACGCCGAGTTGACCGACGTCAGCGGCCGGCCGGGAATGGACCGGTCCCAGACCACGCGCGAGAGGTCCACCGTCCGGTCGAGATGGGTGGGGTTCCCGTTCTCTGCCTTGGCGTCGATGGAGAGCTGGGCGGTGCGCGACGTCTCGGTGAGGACCTCGATGGGGAGCGGAGGCTGGCCGGTCACCGGATCCGGAAATGGCCCCGGATACTGGTCGATGCCCAGCCCGGGCGTGCTCAGGAAGACGGCCAGGTAGCTCGGCCCTCCATCGGCCAGGGTGCGGAAGGTGACCGAGTCGGCCGGCGTCCCATCCAGCGCCACCTCGGGGTAGGCGGCCAGCGCCTGGTCGAGCGGAATCACCTCCACCTCGAACGGGGAGAGCGGCTGGACCGAGGGCGGGTAGTTCACCAGAAGCGAGGCGGCGCTGGAGTCGAGAAACACGGGCACGTCCGCCTGTGCCGTGGGCCCACCCGCGGAGACGAAGGACTCGAAGTGGAGCTGCAGCGGGCCCGGTCCTCCATCCGGGTTGTCGCCGGTGAGCTTCTCGCAGCGCGTGAAGTCGACCACCGCCTGATAGGGAGGGCCGGCCCAGGTGAAGATCTGCACCTGCGTCGCCGCTCCCCCGTCCGGGGAACGGCAGTTGAGCGTCACCGTCGGGGTCCCGGCGACCGAGACCGAGGTCAGCGACACGCCGCTGTTGAGGATCAGCGTGGCGCCCTGTTGCGGGACGAGCACGTCCAGCGTCGGGGGCACCCCGCCGTCCGGCGCGTTGGGCAGGCCAAGGTCGAGGCACCCGGAGAGGACGAGCAGCAGACCGGCCGGCAGGAGCATCCAGCCCGCGAGCCGCAGGCTCGACAACGGCGCCTCTCGACGTCCGTCCCGCTCGACTCGCATCCCGCCCCTCTTCGCTGGATGGAGTCGCCGAGTGTACGCGAGAACCGCGCACGCCGGGGCCCCCGGACGTCCCGCGGCAGGGTCGGCCGCCACCCCTGCGCCCGGCGTCAGCGCCCGGCCGGGTCCGGGCCCCTGTCCGGGGCTGCCATCCGCCGGAGCTGCTCGCCCGCTTCCCGTCCCACCTCGCCGGCCGGGTCCAGCGCCCGCGCCTGCTCCAGCGCCTGCCGCGCGCCCGCCAGGTCGCCCTTGAGCCGCAGCGCGGCGCCGAGATGGAGATGGGCGCGCGGGTTGTCGCGCTGCATCCGCTGCGCGGTGCGAAACGCCTCCAGCGCCCGGTCGACCTCGCCGGCGAGCAGGTGTGCCTTGCCCTCCTCGACGTAGCGATCCGAATCGTTCACCAGCTCCACGGACAGGACGCTCTTGCCGGCGATGTTCACCAGCAGCGTGCGGAGGATCCCCGCCCAGTAGAAGGTCAGACCCTCGGCGGCGATGACCGCGGCCAGCGGCAGGTCGGGAAGGAGCTGGCGACCGCGGAACTTGAAGCGCACCCGGGTGTAGCGCCCCCGGTTCGCCAGGGCACCGAGCTCGGAGCGGAGCTTTCCGAGCATCTCCTCGATTCGACCGGGCTCCACGTCGACCGTCCGGGCGCCGCCCGCGGACGGCGGCTTCGGCGTGGATGCCGGGCGGGACGGACGGCGCCGGGGACCGGTTCCACGGGACACCTTGCGGCGAGCTGCCCTCTTCGGTTCACGAGCCACGCAGACGCTCCTGGGGCTGGAGTTCTCGGATGCCCTTCGGATCGACGGTGAGGAAGAAGAGCGGCTTGTCCGCCTCGCGGCGCGGGTTGAAGGTCGTCTTCCCGGTCGCGCCGTCGAAGTCCCTCACCCCGGTCAGCGCCGCCCGCACCGCCTCCCGGCTGACCGGCGTCTTCTGGGCCTCGAGCACCTGGCGCAGGATGCGCGCCGAGTCGTAGGCCACCGCGTCGAGCAGGGTCGGGGTGGCGTCGGGATAGGCGTCGGCGTAGGCGCGCACGAAGCGCCGCGTCGCCTCGCGGCTGCTCTCGGCGTAGAAGCCGTCCACGAAGACGCTGCAGAGGACGAACTTTCCTCCCCGCTCGATGAGCCGGGGGACTCCCTCGCCGTTCTTGGGGGAATTCCAGCCCTGCCCGCCGAGCAGGGTCACGGTCCGGATGTCCGTCTTCCCGGTGGTCTTCTTCAGCGTCTCGATCTCCTTGGCGTCGCAGGTGTTGGTGATGATGTCCTCCACCGCCAGGGCCGGGGCGATGAGGCCCACCCGCGTCCACTCGTCGGGGATGAAGAGCGCCTCGAAGTCGACCACCGGCTCCAGCGACTTGCGCGCCTTCTCCAGCGCCTTCCGGCGCCGGAAGGCGTCCGGCGCATCCTTGGTCGCCGCCTTCACCTCCTCCATGTAGTCGGACCGGTCCTCGAGGTAGTACCGGCCCACCAGCTTCTTGGCCTCGGTGGTGAAGGTGGTCTGGTCGTTGGCGTAGGCCTCCGCCCCCCGGACGGCCGCCCCCCGGGTGGTGACCTGGTCCCAGAAGTCGTTGGTCATCTCCACGCCGTAGGGCGTGTTCGGGTAGAGAACGGCGAAGGTCTTGTACCCCATGACGTCGATGGCCCAGCTGGCCAGCGCCCGCGCCTGGGCGGAGTAGGTGAGCATGTTGCGGAAGACGAAGGCCCCGACGTCGGTCACGTCCTCGGCGCGGGTCAGGGTGAGCAGCGGCAGTCCGAGCTCCTGGGCGACCACCGCTGCCCGCCGGCTGTCCTCCCCGAAGAGGGGGCCGATGGCCGCCGCCGCGCCGTCCTCGAAGACCAGCTCCTCCACCGCGCTCGCCGCCCGGGCCGAGTCCCCTTGCGTATCCTTGGCCAGCACCTCGATGTCGCTGCCGCGGAGCGCGAGCTTCACCCCCCGCATCACCGCCTCGCCGAGGCGCTGGTACTTGCCGGTGAGCGGGACGAGCACCCCCAGCGTCCGGCCGCGCACCGCCCCCACCCGGTCGATGCGGGCGAGCATCGCCTCCGCCTCCGGCGTGTAGGGACTGGCCGGCGCCTTCTGGAGGAGCGCCTCGAGCGTCGCCTTGAGCCGGGGATCGCGCACGTGGGCGAAGACGCGGGCCAGCTTGAAGGTGACCATCGGCCAGGCCGGATGCGAGGGGGACAGCTCGTCCTGGACCCGGGCCACCTCGTCCACCGGGACCGAGACGTCGATGAGCGTGGCCACCTCGTCCAGCGCCGCCTGCCGCTGCTCCGGGGTGGTGGCCGCCTCGGCGCGGTCGAGCGCCAGCCGGAGCGCCTGGTTGGCCAGGCGGGCGCCCTCGGCGGCGCGCCGGAGCGCATCCTCCAGCTCGGCGCGCTGGGACTCGGGCACCTTGTCCCGCAAGGGGAGCAGGGTCTGGTAGGCGTCGCGGTACGCCTTGAGCTCGAGCGAGCTCTGACCGAGCCTGAGCCGCGCATCCACTGCCTTGTCGAAGAGCGGATTCTCGAAGAGCAGCTCGTTGAGCCTCTTGCGCGCCAGCTGGTAGTCGCCGAGCTCGTAGGAGATGACCGCGGCCCGGTAGAGCGCCTCCTCGCCAGCCACGGTGGCCGGATAGGCGGCTCGCACGGTCATGTAGATCTCCACCTGCTTCGGCTTGGGCTGCCCCTGGGCGGCGGCCTCGGCCGACCGGAGGGCGTCGCCGGCGCGCGTGTCGGGCCGGGGCTCGACCTCGGGCTTCCGGCTCATGGGCGGGACGTTGGGATTCTCCGGCGGCCGCCCGGTGGCGCAGGAAGCGAGGAGGAAGCAGCACACCGCCCCGGCCAGGCGCCGGCGCGGCAGCGGGGGCGGGCGATGCATGGCCCGGTGCATAGCACCAGCGCTAGCCGAACAGCTCGCGGACCTTGTCCAGGAAGCTCTTCACCTGGGGCTGCGTGCGCTCGCCGGCCAGCTCGGCGAAGCGCTCCAGGAGCTGGCGCTGCTCGCCGCTGAGGTCGGTGGGGGTCTCCACCACCACCCGGACGTGCTGGTCGCCCCGGCCGCCGCCGTGGAGGTGCGGGATTCCCTTGTGCTTGAGGCGGAAGACCTTGCCGGACTGGGTGCCGGGGGGGATGCGCATCTTCACCATCCCCTCCAGCGTCGGAACCTCGACGTGGTCCCCGAGCGCCGCCTGCACGAACGAGACCGGCACCTCGCACAGGACCTCGGCGTCCTCGCGCACGAAGAGCGGGTGCTCCTTGACGTGAGCCACCACGTAGAGGTCGCCGGCCGGCCCGCCGTGGTCCCCGGGCTCGCCTTCCCCCACCAGCCGGACACGGGTGCCGTTGTCCACGCCGGGGGGAATCTTGACCGACAGCTTCGACTCCGAATCGTAGCGCCCGGCGCCGCGGCACCGTCCGCACGGGGCACTGGCCACCGAGCCCATGCCGCCGCACGTGCTGCAGGGACGGCTGACCGAGAAGAAGCCCTGGGTGTAGCGGATCTCGCCGGCGCCGCCGCACGTCTGGCAGGTCCGGAGCTGCTTGTCCTTGCTTCCCGTGCCCTCGCAGGCCTCGCAGCGCTTGGGGCGGGGAATCTTCACCGTGACCTCTGTGCCGAAGGCCGCTTCCTCGAAGGTCAGCTCGAGGTTGTAGCGGAGGTCCGCCCCGCGGGCCCGGCCGCCGCGCCGCGAGCGTCCGCCGCCGAAGATGTCGCCGAAGATCTCCGACAGCACGTCGTTGATCCCGGCGCCGCCGAAGCCGCCGAATTCGAAGGGCACGCCGGCATGGCCGAACTGGTCGTAGCGAGCGCGCCGGTCGGGATCGGAGAGAACCTCGTAGGCCTCGGAAGCCTCCTTGAAGGCCTCCTCGGCTTCCTTGTCACCGGGATTGCGATCCGGGTGGTACTGGAGCGCAAGCTTCCGGTAGGCGGACTTGAGCTCTGGCGCGGAGGCCTGCCGTGATACGCCCAGAACTTCGTAATAGTCGCGCTTCTTTCGAGCTGCGGCCGCGGGCAACTTCGAGGCTCCTGGACAGGTGGAACCGAATATAACGCGCGATCCCCGGCTGGCCAGCCCGCTCCGCCGATTGCTCCGGCTGCTCCGTCCCTACCGGGTCCGCGTCACCCTGGCCGTCCTCGCCGCCGCAGTCTCGGCGGCGGCGGCCGCTGCCTACGCCTGGCTGGTCGGCCCGCTGCTCAAGGGCGTGCTCGTCGGCGGTCCGGTCTCCCTCGGTCCCATCGAGCTCGAGGCGGGCAGCTGGCGCCGGGTCCTGCCCCTGGCCATCGTCCTGGCCGCCGCGGTCAAGGCCGCCTCGCAGCTGCTGCAGACGGGCTGGATGCAGGCCGTCGGCCAGAAGACCCTGGCCGCGTTTCGTGCCCAGGTGTTCGAGCACCTCGTCCAGGTCGATGCCCGGGCAATGGAGGGCCACGCCTCGGGCGACATCGTCTCCCGCCTCACCTCGGACGTCTCCCAGGTGGAGTTCGCGGTCACCCAGGCGCTGACCTCCTACGTCCGCGACGGCCTGCAGCTGGTGGCGCTGCTCGTGCTCTGCGCGGCGCTCGACGTGCGCCTCTTCCTCCTCTCCTTCGTCGTTCTTCCGCTGACACTGATTCCGGTGATGCGTTTCGCCCGGGCGGTGAAGAGGGCGGCCCGGGCCACGCAGGGCAGCCTGGGACGTCTCACCGCCCTGGTCGGGGAGCAGCTCCACGGGCTTCCCGTGGTCCAGGCCTTCGGAGGCGAGGGGCGCGCCCGGGAGCGCTTCGACGCGGAGCAGCGCCATTACCTCTCGGCCATGGACCGTTCCCTCGTCCTCCGTGGCGCGGCCAGCCCGACGGTGGAGCTGCTCGGCGTGACCGGACTGGCGCTGGCGCTGGCGGTGGGGACCCGGGCGGTGGCGCACGAGCCGGCGCTGGCCGCCGGGCTTCTCTCCTACGTCGGCGCGGTGATGCTCATGTACGGGCCACTCAAGGGCCTCTCCGGGACCTTCTCCCAGGTGGTCCAGGGGCTCGGCGCGGCGGAGCGCCTGCTCGAGCTGGAGCTGCTTCCCAGGACCCGGGTGGCGGGACGCCCGGCCGGTCCGCTGCGCCGGGCAGTCCGGTTCGAGGACCTCCGCGTCCGCTACGCTGCGGAGCACGACGAGGCGCTGGCCGGGCTCTCGCTCGAGGTGCCGGCGGGCCGGACGGTGGCCCTGGTGGGAGCTTCAGGCGCGGGCAAGTCCACCGCCTTCGCCGCGCTCCTGGGATTCGTCGAGCCCAGCTCCGGTCGCATCCTCTGGGACGAGGAGGACGTCCGTGCGCTCGCGCTCCCCTCCCTGCGCGCGCAGATGGCGTGGGTCTCGCAGGAGCCGGTCCTGTTCTCGGGCTCGGTCCGGGACGCCGTGCTGCTCGGCCGCCCCGGGGCCAGCGACAGGGAGGTGTGGGAGGCGCTCCGTCTGGCCCATGCCGAGGCCTTCGTCCGCGCCTTTCCGAGGGGGCTCGACGAGGAGGTGGGCGAGCGCGGCTCGCGGCTCTCCGGAGGACAGCGCCAGCGCCTGGCCATCGCCCGGGCGTTTCTACGGCAGCCCTCGCTGCTGCTCCTCGACGAGCCGACCAGCGCGCTCGACGCCGCCTCGGAGGCGGAGGTGCGCGAGGGCCTCCAGGATCTCATGTCCGGCCGGACCACCCTGGTCATCGCCCACCGGCTCTCGACGGTGCGGCATGCCGACGTGCTGTACGTGCTCGAGGCGGGACGGGTGGTGGAGCAGGGCTCGCACGACGCGCTCGAGGCGCGGGGGGGCGTCTACGCGCGACTCCTGACGCAGGGAGCGCCGTGGGGCGACGAGGTGCGTGGGTAGTCTGCGCCGCCGGAGGTGCCATGGCCCGCCGAGACCGCTCCCCCTTCGACCGCCGCTTCGAGGGCGCCGACGTCCTGGGCGGCCTGCTCGAGCTGGCCGGGTCCCCCTACGGACCCGAGGAGGTCCTCCACGCCTTTCGCGACGCCCGCCAGGCCGGACTGCCCGCGAGCGACGTCATCCCCACCCTCTTCCCCGAGGAGCCGCACTTCCCCGACCGGGACACCGCTCAACGCCTCTTCCAGAACCTCCTCGGCCTCTGGGACCTGGCCCCGGGCAAGGGCACCCTCGCCACGCCCGGCCCGCGGCCCAGGAAGCCGCCGAAGCCCGTCCCGCCGCCCCCCCTGGGTGCTCGCGACCCCGATCCAGAGTGGGTGGAACTGGCCTGGCGCTACCTCGAGGATGACCCCCGCGCCCGCCAGCGCCTCCTCCATTCCTTCGAGAATCGACAGGACGCCCTGGTTAGCTTCCTTGACGAACAGGGCCTCTCCGATGAAGGGTATGGGGTCCTGCGGCAGCTGGCCTCCGAGCTTCATGCGATGCTCGAGCTGGGGAGCGGGGCAGCGCCGGCCCGGGTGAACCCCGCGGCGCTGGAAAAGAGCCCCGGAGGTGCTGGGGTTCCGGCCGCGTTTCTTGCCTACGCGGACGAAGCCCTCTTCGAGGCCGAGCAGGACGAGGAGGCACCCGTACCGGCCGAGGAACGCTCCACGGTGCGGACATTGAGCAGCAAGCTCGCCGCGGCCCTCTGGGCTGCGCGGAAGCATTGAAGAAGGTGGTGGCAGCGATGCCCAGGGACGACGATCAGGGCGGTGGATTCACCGGGAAACGGAACAAGAGCTGGCGGGAGATCGACGCCCAGCGCGGCAAGAGCAAGTACCACTCGCGGCAGGACGACCCGGCCCAGCAGCGCATCGAGCGGAGCGCCAGCTACAGCCGCTACAAGCTGGCCGCCGACGCGCTGTTCAAGGGCGGCGAGCTCCCCGAGGGCCTGGCCAAGACCTTCGACCCGGAGGGCAAGCGCAAGGCGCAGCGCGAGGCGATGCTCCAGCTCCGGGAGATGGACCGCAAGAGCTGGGTGCAGGGCGTGCTCGACTATCTGGAGAAGTTCCCGGAGCTGCCCGAGGACCCCTACTTCCTCGACTCGCTCCTGGACCACCCCCGCGAGCGCGTGGTCGGCCAGGCGCTGGGCAAGCTCGAGACCCTTCACGACGAGGGAAAGCTCAAGACGAAGCTGCCCCGGAGCCTCGACGAGCGCCTCAAGTCCATCGAGCTGACCAGCATGGATCCCGAGCTCCAGGCACGCGCCCGGACCCTGAGGGGACAGCTCCGCCCGTGAGCGCTTAACCTCGGGTCCGTGGCCCAGGTCGACATCCCGGCCCCCCACGGGCACCTCGAGGGTCTGCTCTGGACGCAGGAAGCTCCCCGGGGAGCGGCCCTGGTCTGCCACCCGCACCCGCTCGCCGGCGGGAACCTGCACAACACCGTCACCTACCGGGTGGCGGCCGCCTTCCGGACGGAGCACTGCAGCGTGCTGCGCTTCAACTTCCGGGGGGTGGGCACCTCCACCGGCGCGTACGACAGCGGCCCGGGGGAGCTGGAGGACGCCCGCACCGCCCTGGACTGGCTCGAGCAGCAGGTTCCCGACGTCCCGCTCGCCGTGGCCGGCTTCAGCTTCGGCGCCCGGACCGCGCTGGAGCTGGCGGCGGTCGAGCCGAGGGTGGCCCGGGTCCTGGCGGTGGGGATGGCCACCCGCCTCTTCGACCTCTCGGTGGCGGAGTCTCTCCACCAGCCGGTGGCGGTCATCCAGTCGCTCCGGGACGAGTTCGCCTCCGTCGAGGACGTCCGCGCCCTGGTGGCACGCATCCCCCACGCCCGGCTCTTCGAGCTCGCCGACGCCGACCATCTCATCACCGGCAAGCAGCGCGAGTTCGACGCCATCTGCGCCCGCGCCGTCCACTGGCTTCTCGAGACCTCGTGACGCCGCAGGTGCGCCTGGCAGTTCCCGGGGACGCCGCGGTCCTCCGCTCGCTCCGGCTCGAGGCGGGCTGGGACGCGGACGCCATCCCGGCCTGGTTCGAGGCCATGGAGCGCGGGGAGCGGGCGATGTGGGTCGCCGAGCTGGAGGGACGGGTGGTGGCCATGGTGGCGCTCGACCTGGTCGACCCGGACCAGGAGGTGGCCGACGGCCGGGGAACGGCGGCGGTGACCAGCCTGGCGGTGACCGCCGCGGCGGGGCGGCGCGGGCTGGGCCGTCTCCTCACCCTCTTCGCCGAGGAGCAGGCCCGGAAGCGCGGCGTCAGGACGCTCACCCTGAACACGCGCCCGACCAACGCCGCGGCGCTCGCCCTCTACGAGGGCCTGGGCTACCGGCACTTCAAGCGGGAGCCCCGCTCCTGGGGCGAGGCCGTCTTCCTGCGCAAGGCCCTCTGAGCGGAGGATGCCTCAGCTCGGTCCGCCGTCGGGACCGGCATCGGCGCCCCCGTCCGGTGGACCGCACGTGCCACCCTGGTCCGACTCGCTCTTGACCTGGATCACCGGCCGGAGAATCCACTCGCCCGACGGTCCACCGGTGGCGTGGTACTCGATGGCCCCAGGCCCGTCGAAGTCGAGCACCAGCGTGTGCGTGGCGCAGGGCTGGATGACGAACGGACCGTTGAGCTTCAGCCCCGAGGTGTCACCGCTCGGGACGGTCAGGTC
>DASPUU010000123.1:0-10219 GCA_035622755.1 Myxococcaceae bacterium | reverse complement strand
GGTCTCCGCCGCCGGCCCGGCGCGACCCGAGGCCTGGGCCAACCAGCGGCAGATCTGGAAGTTCTCCTCCACCGTCAGCTCGGGAAAGAGCCCGCTGTCCTCGGGGGCGTAGCCGATGCCGAGCCGCGCGCGCCGGTGGGGCGGCAGCGTGCCGATCCCCTGGCCCCGGAAGGAGACCTTCCCCGCGCGCAGGGGCAAGAGCCCGATGATGCTGTCGATGGTCGTGGTCTTTCCCGCCCCGTTGCGGCCCACCAGGCAGACCGATTCCTTCTCACCCACCGACAGCGAGACCTGGCGGAGGATCTGCGCCTGGCCCCGGTAGGTGACGATGGACTCGACCTCAAGCATGGCTCGGCCCGAAGACTGCGTCCTTGACCGTCTCGTTCCGGCGGATCTCCTCCGGGCTGCCGCTGGCCAGGATCGCCCCCTGATGCATGACCACGATCCGATCCGAGTACTTGAAGATGATGTCCATGTCGTGCTCGATGACCACCGCGGTGATCTTCTGTGACCGCACGATGGCGCTGATCACGTCCATGATCGGCGCCTTCTCCCTGGTGCTCACGCCGCTGGTGGGCTCGTCGAGGAAGAGCAGCCGCGGCCGGAGCGCGTAGGCCACCGCCACGTCGAGCAGCTTGCGCTCCCCCTGCGCGATGCCGCCGGCGAGCGTGGAGGCCTTCTCGCCCAGCCCGAACTGGCCAAGGATGGCGTGGGCCTCCTCCCACACCGCGGCGTGCCGGTCGGCCAGCGTCCAGAAGTATCGCGTCATCCTCTCGCGGGCGAAGACGGAGAGCGCCACGTTGTCGAGCAGCGTCAGCTCGTCGAAGAGGTTGACGATCTGGAAGCTGCGCGCGATGCCGGCCTCGATGCGCCGGTGCACCCGCTGGTGGGTGACATCCGCGTCGCGGAGGAGGATCCGCCCGCTGTCGGGGGGAACCAGCCCGCTGATCAGGTTGACCAGGGTGGTCTTCCCGGCGCCGTTGGAGCCGATGAGGGCCACCACCTCGCCCTCCCCGATGGTGAAGTCGACCCGGTCCACGGCGTGGGTGTCGCCGAAGTACTTGGTCAGGGCTCGTGTCTCGAGGAGATTCACGTCAGGAGGTCCGCCTCCGGGCGCGCGCCCAGAGCAGCCGGGCCGTACCCACGATGCCGGTGGGGAGGACCAGCACCAGCACCATCAGGGTGATCCCCAGCAGCGCCTGCCAGTAGACGGTGAAGCCGATGGCATAGGTCTTGAGGTAGTTGAAGACCACGGCGCCGACGATCGGCCCGGTGAAGTTGCGGAATCCGCCCAGCACGGCCATGAAGACGATCTCGCCGGAGAAGGGCCAGTAGAGGATGTCCGGGGTGGTGAGGCCATTGAGGGGAACCCAGAGCGCCCCGGCGATGCCGGTGAAGACGCCGGAGAGGAGGAAGGCGACGAAGCGGTAGGCGCGCACCCGCAGCCCCACGAAGCGGGCCCGCGTCTCGTTGTCCCGGATGGCCTGCAGCGCCTTCCCGAAGGGGGAGTGAACCACCACCCACATCACCGCCACGCAGGCGATGAACACGGCCAGCACGTAATAGTAGTAGCCGTGGGTGAGGAAGCGGATCTTGTCGTCGCCCTCGGCCATCCCCACTCCGAGCAGCTTCGGGGTCGGCACGCGGAGCCCGTCCGTCCCGCCGGTCACCCAGAAGAACTTGAAGGCCAGGCTCCACAGCACCTGGGAGAGGGCCAGGGTGAGGATGCTGAAGAAGATGCGCGTGTAGCGCACGCAGACGTAGCCGAAGAGGGCGGTCACCAGCGCGCTCGCCGCCACCGCCCCGAGGATGAACAGCTCCATCGACTCGACGCGGAGGTACTTGACCATGAACGCCACCGCGTAGGCGCCGACGCCGAAGTAGGCGGAGTGGCCGAAGGAGAGGAGCCCGCTGTAGCCGAGGAGCAGATTGAAGCCGAGGACGGCGATGGCCATCACCAGCCCGTAGGCGATGAGGATGCTCTGGTAGGGATCGAGCACCCAGGGCAGGACGGCCAGCACCACGGCGATGGCCGCCGCCCAGAGGACGATCCGGAGCGGCGAGCGCGTTTCCGGGGCGGCGGGCGCGCTGGTCATGCCGTCCGGCCGAACAGCCCTGCGGGCCTCACGAAGAGCACGCCTGCGGCGATGACGTAGAGCACCGCCAGCTCCATCTCCGGGAAGAGGCTGATCCCGATCTCCCGGATGACGCCCACGATGAACGCCCCGACCAGCGCCCCTTCCAGGCTCCCCAGGCCCCCGATGACCACCACGATGAAGGAGAGGACCAGCGCGTCCACTCCCATCCCCAGCACCGCCGGCTGGCTGGGCGCGATGATCGCCCCGCCCAGCCCGGCCATGAAGCAGCCGATGGTGAAGGCCTCGACGTAGACCAGGTTGACGTTGACGCCCAGAGCGGAGGCCCGGCGCATGTCCTGGGAGGTGGCCCGGAGCACCACGCCGAACTTGGTGCGGTAGATGAACGCCCAGAGGAAGAGAGCGGCCAGCACGCCGGTGGCGATGACCAGGAGGTTGTACCGGGGGTAGATGAACTCGCCGACGTGGAGGCTGCCCACCTTCTCGAAGAGGACGCTGGCCGAGATCGGATAGGGCCCCCACAGGAATCGGAGCAGGTCCTCGAGGAGCATGAGCAGGCCGAAGGTGACCAGGAGCTGGTACTCCTCGGGCCGCCGGTAGAACCGCCGGAGCAGGGTGGGCTCGACCACCGCCCCGATGGCCGCCGCGGCCACCGCCCCGATGGGCACGAGCAGGAAGAGCCAGGCAGAGGACGATCCGGCGAACCACACCCCCACCGCCGAGGCGGTGGTGAACGCGCCGATGGCGAAGAGGTTGCCGTGGGCGAGGTTGACGATCCTCATCACGCCGTAGATGAGGCTCAGGCCCCCGGCGATGAGAAAGAGGACCGACGCGTAGAGAAGGGCGTTGAAGAGGTGGACGGTGAGGATGTCCACCGGAGCGGGCTAGGCCTTCATCTGCGGCCAGGTCTGCTCGATCCAGGTGTAGGTCGAGGTCGGCTCACCCTTCGGCCAGCCGGGGGGCGCGGTGATGTTCCGGATGGGAATGGTGATGATCCGGTTCGGATCGAGGATGGGGAACGGGTACTCGGGCACGTTCTTGCTGAACCCGGTGATGGCGTCCTTGTAGCCCTGGTGGTTGTCCGGGCGGATGTACACGTAGCCGCCCGGCCCGGCGATCATCATCCCCTCCAGCTGGCTGATGATCGCATCGTCGTCGGGCCAGCCTCCGGTCAGCTTGTTCGCCTTCTCCAGGGCGGTCTTGAGCGCGTAGGTCGCGGTGTACGCGCCCTCGGCCTGGAAGTTGGGGTACTCGTTCCACCGGGCCTTGTACTTCTCGACGAAGGTCTTGTTCAGCGGCCAGCGATTCCCGGCCGGGTAGGTGAAGTAGTAGTTGGCGTGAACCCCGGTGAGCACCCCCTCCGGATGGTCCTTGCCGATGGACTGCGGCGCCGAGCCGAGCGCCAGCGTGGTGGCGACCTTCATCTTGTCGAACAGCCCGTACTGGAGCGCCTGCTTGTAGAAGGCGACGTAGTCGCCGCCCCAGAGCGAGGTCACCAGGAGATCCGGCTTCGCCGCCAGCGTCTTGGTGATGTGCGGTGTGAAGTCGGTGGAAAACAGCTTCGGCCAGGCCTCGGAGACGCTCTTGGCGTTGGGGAGGAGCTTCTTGGTGACGATGCCGAAGTGGTCGAAGCAGTTCCGGCCGTAGGCGTAATCGGGATGGATGTTGGCGTAGGTCTTGATGTTGGGCCACGTCTGGGCGACGCCCACCGCGCAGGTCGAGCCGTCCGCCGACTGGATGTTGGTGATGCGGAAGATGTAGCGCGGGTTGGGGACCGCCTTGTCGAAGAGGAAGTCCGTGCAGCCGTCGATGAAGATGGTGAGGAGCTTCAACTCCTCGGCCACCGGACCCAGCGCCGGGGTGTTGCCGCTGGAGGTGATCCCCATGAACATGTCGATGTGCTCGGACAGCTTGAGGCGCCGCATCTCCTTGGTGTTGGCGTCGGTGCCGGCCGCCTCGTCGGCCTTGAGGATCTCGATCTTCCGCTTCCCGAGCAGACCCCCCTGGGCGTTGATCTCCTCGGCGGCGAGGACGTTGCCCTTGTACATCGGCTCACCGAGGACCGCGCCGGCGCCGGTGAAGAACGTCATGTGGCCGATCTTGAAGGGCTTGTCCGGGATGGTGCCCTTCGGTTTCTCCTGGGCCTGGGCGATCCCGGCCAGGCCCGCTCCGGCGACAGAACCCACGGCCATGGCCGCGGTGGTGACGCCGAGCTGAGAGAGGAAATCCCGACGCGTCGGTCGATTGGACATGGTGTGCCTCCTCGTCCGCTGCCGCAGGGTCTCTCGCGCGGGTAGCACACGGCGCGTTTGAAAGTCAACGCGGCCCCCTGTTCGCCCGGGGCGGGGTCACGTATGTTGACGCCCTCCAACGCGGACGGTGCGGAATGGTTCAGCGGGCCCTGATGGGGATCGCCCAGACGCTCCGCGGCATCGGCGCCGCCCTTCGCTCCCAGAAAAAGGTCCTCTGGGGGGTGGTGGCCGCGGTTTCCCTGTTCAATCTCGCCGCCCCCGTCCTCGTTCTCTCCGTGGCCCGCCGGCCTCCGGATTTCATCACCTTCAATCCCTGGCTCCGGCGATTACCCGAGTACCTGGTCTCGGAGGAGCCCCTGGGGAAGAAGCTGTCCTTCCTCTCCAACATGGCCATCGGCTGGGTCAGCGCGGACAACGAGGGCGAGGGCATCGAGTGGGGCTTCATCCTCGACACGCCGACGCTGGTTCGCATCCTCCTCACCTCGCTCGTCTTCGGCAGCTTCTTCGCCCTGTGGTTCTACCGGCGCCAGCAGGGAGCGGCCTGCGGCGTGGCCTTCAAGGCGGCCCGCCCGGCGGGCGTGGCCGGTGCGGTGACCAGCGTCCTCGGCCTCACCACCGGGCCCTGCACGCTGGCCGGCTGCGGCGTTCCCGTGCTTCCCGTCCTCGGGCTGGCCTTCACCGGCCTGTCCAGCGGAACGCTCACCCTCTTTTCCGAGGCGTCGCGGATCAGCATCATTGTCGTCCTCTGCCTGATGAGCATCGCGGTCCTGTGGCTGGGCTGGCGCGCCGGGTCCACCCCGCGCGCGGCGCCGAGCCCCGCCTAGAGAGGAGGCATCCGGTGGCCCTCGAGTACGCGTTCGAGCTGGCGTCCTCCAGCATCCGCTGCGGCCGGGGAGTCACCCGGGAGGTGGGGATGGACCTGGCCGAGATGAAGGCGCAGCGGGTGATGGTGCTCACCGACCCGCGGGTGGCCAGGCTCCGCCCGGTGGCCACGGTCGTGGAAAGCCTGCGGGACAACGGCATCGTCTTCGAGCTCTTCGACCGCGTCCGGGTCGAGCCGACCGACGTTTCCTTCCGCGAGGCGATCGACTTCGCCGCCCAGGGCGGCTTCGACGCCTTCGTGGCCGTCGGCGGCGGGTCGACCATGGACACCGCCAAGGCGGCGAACCTCTACTCCACCCATCCGGCCGACTTCCTCGACTACGTCAACGCGCCCATCGGCAAGGGGAAGCCGGTCCCCGGCCCGCTCAAGCCGCTCATCGCCGTCCCCACCACGGCCGGAACGGGGAGCGAGACCACCGGCGTGGCCATCTTCGACCACACCCCGCTCCACGCCAAGACGGGCATCGCCCACCGGCGGCTCAAGCCGCTCCTCGGGATCCTCGATCCGGACAACACCCGCTCCATGCCGCCCCAGGTGGCGGTGACGAGCGGGTTCGACGTCCTCAGCCACGCCATCGAGTCCTTCACCGCCTTGCCCTTCCATCGCCGGCCGCGGCCCGAGCGACCCGTGCTCCGCCCGGCCTACCAGGGCTCGAACCCGATCAGCGACGTCTGGTCGCTGGAGGCGCTGCGCTGGGTCTCCAAGTACTTCGTCCGGGCCGTCGAGGATCCGGACGATGACGAGGCGCGCGAGAAGATGCAGCTCGCCGCCAGCTACGCCGGGGTGGGATTCGGAAACGCCGGGGTGCACCTTCCCCACGGAATGTCCTATCCGGTCTCGGGCATGGTGCGCGACTTCCGGCCGGAGGGCTTCCCGGTCGATCACCCCATCGTGCCGCACGGGATGTCGGTCATCCTCAATGCGCCCGCGGTCTTCCGCTTCACCGCCCAGGCCTGCCCGGATCGACACCTGGTGGCGGCGGAGATCCTCGGCGCCGACGTGTCGCGCGCCAGACAGGAGGACGCCGGCCAGATCCTCTCCGACCGCCTGGTGGCGATCATGCAGCGTCTGAAGATCCCCAACGGGCTGAGCGCGGTGGGCTACTCGGCATCGGACATCCCGGCCCTGGTCCAGGGAACTCTTCCCCAGGCCCGGGTGACCAAGCTCTCACCGCGGCCGGTGGACGAGACGGATCTGGCGCACCTGTTCGAGGACGCGCTTCACGGCTGGTGAAGCGGGCGATCGACGCGTGCTTCGGGGAGGCTGGCGGCTCCAACGTCGGTTGGCAGGTGGAGCGGGTCGCCCGGCCGGGCCCGGCGCCTGCCCCGGACGAGGCAGGTGCCGCGCTCCGGAAGGATCACTTCGCCGCCGGATGCTTCTCGTCGTAGATCTGCCGGCTGACCTGATTCTCCTCCTGGTTCAGCTGGCGCTGCTCGGGCTTGGTGATGTGCCCGCCATGCTGGGCGGCCATGGCCCGCTCCTGCTGCCGGATGGCGTGGTCTTCCTGGTGGAGCTGCTTGGCCTGGCCCTTGGTCAATTTTCCGTCCTCGACGCCCTCGTGGATGCGGCGGTTCTGGTTGTTCAGCCGGGAGTTGACCTCGGCGCGGCGAGGATGGTCCTGCTTCCAGTCGCCGGCGTGGGCCGCTCCGGAGACCAGCAAGGCCGCGATGGCCGCCGACACGTTCTTGTACATCGTTCGATCTCCTTCGTGTGATTTCGTGCGTCGAGTGATTGGACGATCGAACCCGCACCGACTTCAAACGTTGCACCGGGACACGACGCTCACCGGCGTACACCGGACGCGGCGCGCGCACTTCGGGCCACGGGTCGCCGCGGACCTGCCAGCGCTACATCCCGTCGGATCGAGCCTTGGCCGGGAGCGTTCCGACCATCGGGCTCAGGTCCGACCCGGCCCACGGCCAGCTCGTTGCGGCCGGCCACCAGGCCGGCTTCTGCCCGAGATAGAGCGACGCCGGGAGCTGCACCGTGCCGGAGCTCCACTCGGTGGCATGGTGGAAGTAGTCGTAGTTCCCGGTGCGGAGCAGCGTCTGCACGGCGACGTCGGCCTGGCCCTGGCCGCCGTTGCCCTGCCCGAGCTCGTAGATCGAGGGCGGGTCGCTGCTCGTGTAATTGTCGTAGATCTGCGTCACGCCGTCGGTACCGAGGACGTTCCCCACCACGTTCATGCCCACCGCGCCGCCCTGGAGCTCGAGGGTGGTGATGTTTCCCGTCCGCGCCAGCGGCGAGTCGGCCACCTGGGGCGAGGCGAACACGGAGGAGGAGGTGTTCCGGAAGAAGGTGAAGTAGCCGGCGTTCCCGTGGGTGCTGGTGGCGCCCATGTGCGGAGCGAGGTTGCCCTCGATGAGCTCCATGTGGGGGAAGGCGCAGTGGGCGTCGATGTTCACCTCTTGCCAGGTGTTGTCCGCCCAGGAGTTGTCCGCGTAGTTGTAGCCGACGACGTTGCCGCCGCCGCTGACCATGAACAGGATGGGCTTGTTCATGTACCGGGCGATGTTGTTCTCCACCAGGTTGTCGGCGGAGAAGCAGCCGAGCACGATGCCGTAGCAATCCGTGCCGAACCCGTAGTTCGCCGAGTACATGAAGGCGCTGTCGCGGACCACGCACCGGTAGGCCGCGCCGAGGCGGACGTGCATTCCCCCGTTGGTCTGGTCGGTCTGCACGTCCTTGACCCAGCAGAAGGCGGCGTTGGCGATGTCGATCCCGCCGGCCGACTGGCCGTCGTACGACCCGGCCGTTCCGCCCTGGAGGTGCACGCTCTCGATTCCCGCCCAGCTCACCGTCGGGCTGCTGTTCAGCTTGAAGGCCTGCGCCAGCGTCGGGCTGCCCGCCTGGTAGCTCCAGTGCAGCGCCGCCCCGAGGCCGAGGGTTCCGGCCGCGGTGTCGACCTGGGTCACCTGCACGGCCTGGGCGATGGAGCGGTACGACCCGCCGTTCTGACTCCGCTTGTAGTACAGGCAATCGCCGACGACGACCGGTGAGACATCGACCTGGTCGACGACGATCAGATCGCCGACCTGGAAGCTGGAGGCGGCCGCACCGACGGTGATCGACGTGCTGTCCTTCGCTGCGTCGGCCGTCAGCGGAACGCCCTGGCCGTTGCCGCTGTAGCAGACCTGATCGCGCTCGGTGCCGATGGCGAGCACGGTTCCACCGTTGCTCTTCACGATGGTCGTACCCCCGGCTCCGGAGCCGGACCCGCGGAGCACCACGTTGCTCTTCACCTGGAGGGTCGAGGTGATGGTGAACGTTCCGGGGTTGAGCTTCACCACCTGGTTGGCCGGACAGCCGTTGATCGCCGCCTGGACGTCGTCGCCCGGGTTGAGCGTCGCGCAGACGGTCGTCCGCTGCGGAAGGCCGTCCGATCCGAGCGGCAGGCCCAGCGGCGTGTCGGCGAGGATCCCCGGATTCCAGCGCGTGGTGCGGTCGGCGGAGAGGACGCTGAGCGTGCCCGGGCCGCCGTCGCCGCCACCCGGGCCCGAACCGGTCGGGCCGGAGCCCCCGTCGCCCTGCCCGCCGCCGCCCGTGCCGGGGCTGGAGACTTCCGACGGCGCCCCGACCTCACCCACCGTGCAGGCGACGAGCGCGGCGGCGAGCAGGGCCGGACAGAGACGGCGAAGCATCGGCCGGGCAAGGTGTCACCGCGCTTGCGGGCCCGTCAATGCGGGTCCTTGTCGCACCTTCGCGCAGGCTGTGGAGTGTCGTGCCAACTCAACACTCCGGCGTCCGCTGGAGCCGGCGAAATACAAACCAGGGGAAGCGAGCCGGCGTGCGGATGCGAACCTCCGAGAAGGCTGGACGCAGCGCTCGGAAGCCGGCAAACGTGCGCGCCCATGGAGCCTCTCGAGTCGCTGGAGGCGACCGAAGCGGTTCGCCTGCTCGCCCGCCGCGAGATCACCGCCGAGGCGCTGGTGGCGGCGTGCCTCGACCGCATCGCCTCCGCCGAGCCCGAGGTCCAGGCCTGGGAATGGCTCGAGCCGGAGCGAGCCCTGGCCCAGGCGCGGGCGGCCGATGCCGCTCCCCGCCCGCCGCTCTTCGGGTTGCCCGTCGGGGTGAAGGACATCATCGACACCGCGGACCTGCCGACGGCGTGCGGCTCTCCCGTCCACCGCAACCGGCGTCCGGCCCGGGACGCCGCCTGCGTGGCCGCATTGCGCGCCGCCGGCGCGGTCATTCTCGGCAAGACGGTGACCACCGAGTTCGCCGTTTACACGGCAGGCCGGACGCGGAACCCGCGGCGCCTCACCCACACCCCCGGCGGCTCCTCGAGCGGCTCGGCCGCCGCCGTCGCCGCCCGGATGGTGCCGGCGGCCCTGGGGACGCAGACCGCGGGCTCCGTCATCCGCCCCGCCTCCTTCTGCGGCGTCTTCGGCTTCAAGCCGAGCTTCGGTCGCCTGCCGATGACCGGCATCCACCCGCTGGCGCCGTCCCTGGACACGCTCGGAGTCTTCACCCGCGCGCTGGGTGACCTTCCCCTCCTGCTCGGCGCGCTCGGCCTCCCGGTGGAGGACGCTCCGCCCGGGCGGCCGCCCCGCATCGGCGTGTGGCGCACCGAGCTCTGGGACCAGGCCACCCCGGCCGCCCAGCGCTGCGTGGAGGACGCGGCCCGCACGCTGGCCGGTGCCGGCGCCGTGGTCCAGGACGTCGAGCTGGGCGGCGGATGCGCCGGTTTAGCCGAGGCGCAGGCGACGGTGATGGGAGTCGAGGCCGCATCGAGCTTGGCGGAGATACGCGCGGCGCACGGCGACGCGCTCAGCGCGAGGCTGCGCGCATTCCTGGACGCCGGGGCGGGCACCCCGCCGGCTCGTTACCGGGAGGCGCGTGCCCTGGCCGAGGCGGGAAGGAAGCGGGCGGCGGAGGTCTTCACCGAGCTCGACGTCCTCCTGACGCCCAGCGCCCCCGGCGAGGCTCCCCTCGGCCTCGGGGCGACGGGCGATCCTGCCTTCAACCGCATCCCCACCCTGCTCGGG
>DASPUU010000122.1:0-3767 GCA_035622755.1 Myxococcaceae bacterium | reverse complement strand
CCTCATCGGCAACGCGCCCATCTACGACGTGCTCCGCGAGCGCGCCCGTCGACGGCGCGCGGACCCCGGCCCGGGCGCAGCGGGGGTGGGCGACCGGCCCTGACCGGCGGCCGGAGCGTGGCCTCAGGCGCCGCCGCCCCTCCGCTGCTCCGCCGCCCGAACCAGCAGCGCGTCGAGCGCCGCCCAGGTCTCTGCGTTTCCGTCCTGGCGATGGCCAGCCAGGGCCCGCTCGAACCGGGGAAGGGCGGCCAGAAAGTCCGCCAGGACGCCCTCGGTGATGGCCGCCGCCTGGCGGCCGTAGCCGAGCCGCTCGAGATAGAGAGCATTGAGCACCTGCTCGAACTGCCCCTGGACCGGAACGGAGAGCAGCGGTTTGTGGAGGTAGACGGCCTCGGAGAGGAGGGTGAACCCGCCCCCGGCGACCACCGCCCGGGCGGTGCGAAGATCCTCCACGAAGCGGGCCTCGTCGAAGGGCCGGTAGCTGAGGCTTCCCTCCACCACCTCGGCCCGGAGATCGCGCCGCAACCCATAGATGCGCGCCGGGATTCCCGTCCGCTCCAGCGCCCGCGGCAGGGCCAGGTTGCTGGTGGACGTCTGGTAGACGAGGAGGTGCTCCCCGGGCTCGCTCCGCGCAGCGAGGATCTCCGGACGGAGCACCGGGGGGACGAGCGTGGTCCGCTCTCGGCGCACCGGCGGGCGGAAGAAGGTGGTGATCAGGTAGTGAAAGCACCCGGGGAGCTTCGCCCCGACCAGGGAGCGGGCCAGGTCGAAATCGGGCTCGTGGCCGGCCAGGAGCTCCGCCGGATGCTCGCAGCGGTCGATGATCTGGATGTTGTCCAGGCTGATCACCGGGAGCCGGTGCGCCTTGCCGAACAGGTAGCTGAAGCTCTCGAAGTCGCTGATGACCAGGTCCGGACGGAACTGGGAGAAGACGTCGAAGTAGGCCCGGACGTTGGCCGGCCAACCGCGCACCGCGCCGAGCAGGTTCTGGAGCACGGTGCGCCAGGTGCGGACCCGATTGTCGCCGTAGGCGATGGTCAGGCCCCAGATGCGGTGCACGTTGGCGAAATGCGCGGCCAGGTACTCCCGCGCCCGTCCGGACACGACGACGTGCACGTCGTGCCGCCGGACGAGGTGGTCAAGGACCACGCGAGAGCGGGTGGCGTGACCCATGCCCTCCCCGACCACGCCGTAGAGGATGCGCATCGGCTCCCAAGGCTCGCAGAGGAAGTCGAGGGAATGCGAGCGCTTCGCATTCGCGGCGCTCGCTGCCCCGGCGGGGGACGGGAGCCGGCCCTAAACTGGTGCCAGCCATGGAGCGCCCCGTCCCGGAGACCGGGTTGAGCGAGGCCGAGGCGGCGGCGCGCCTCGCCGCCGAGGGGCCCAACGAGCTTCCCTCCGCCGACGGCCGGAGCGTGGCCCGCATTGCGGCCGACGTGCTCCGCGAGCCGATGTTCCTCATCCTCATCGCCTGCGGGGCGATCTACCTGCTCCTCGGCGATCGGCAGGAGGCGCTCATCCTCCTCGGGTTCGTGATCATCGTCACCGCCATCACCCTCTACCAGGAGCAGAAGACCGAGCGGGCCCTGGCGGCGCTGCGCGACCTTTCCAGCCCGCGGGCGCTGGTGCTGCGGGAAGGCAAGCGGCGGCGCATCGCCGGGCGCGAGGTGGTGCGGGGCGACCTGCTCGTCCTCTCGGAGGGAGACCGCGTGCCGGCCGATGCCGCGCTGATCGAGTGCGGGAACCTGACGGCGGACGAGTCGCTGCTCACCGGGGAGTCGGTGCCGGTCGGCAAGCGGCCCTGGGACGGCCGTTCACCCATCGGGCGGCCGGGCGGCGAGGACCTCCCCTTCGTCTACGCCGGGACGCTGGTGACGCACGGGCATGGTCTGGCGGGCGTCCAGGCCGTCGGGCCGCGGACCGAGATGGGCCGCATCGGGCGGGCGCTGGAGACGGCGACCCCCGAGCCGAGCACGCTCCAGCGGGAGACCACACGGCTGGTGGGCCGGGTGGCGGTGGTGGCCGCCGCCCTGTGCGTGGTGGTGGTGGTGGCCTACGGCCTGACACGGGCCTGGCTCCCCGGGCTGCTGGCCGGCCTCACCCTGGCCATGGCCATCCTCCCCAACGAGTTTCCGGCAGTGCTCACCATCTTCCTCGCCCTGGGGGCCTGGCGCATCGCCCGGAAGCGCGCGCTGGCGCGCCGGCTCCCGGTGGTGGAGAGCCTGGGCGCGGCCACCGTCCTCTGCGTGGACAAGACCGGGACGTTGACGCTGAACCAGATGTCCGTGGCCCGGCTGGTGGCCGAGGGGCAGACCTTCGACGTCGCGGCGGACCCGGCCGCGCCGCTCCCGGAGTTCGTCCACCAGCTGGTGGAGTACGCCATCCTGGCCAGCCAGCGCGACCCGTTCGACCCGATGGAGCGCGCCTTCCACGCTCTGGGAGAGCGGCGGCTGGCCGGGACCGAGCACCTCCACCCGCGCTGGCACCTCATCCGGGAGTACCCGCTCTCCCCCCGCCTGCTGGCGCTGTCGCACGTCTGGCGCTCCCCGGACGGAAGCGACCTGGTCATCGCCGCCAAGGGCGCCTACGAGGCGGTGGCCGACCTCTGCCACCTCCCGGTGGAGGATCGTGAGCGGCTCGCGACGCAGGCGCAGCGCCTGGCCGCCGACGGGCTGCGGGTGCTCGGGGTGGCGCGGGCCCGCTTCCGAGCCGGGAGGCTCCCCGAGGACCAGCACGACTTCGACTTCGAGCTCATCGGCCTGGCCGGCTTGGCCGACCCGCTCCGGCCGGGTGTGCGCCAGGCGATTGCGGAGTGCCACACCGCGGGGATGCGGGTGGTGATGATCACCGGTGACCATCCTCGCACCGCGGCGAGCATCGCGCGGCAGATCGGCCTGGGATCGCCGGACGAGGTGCTGACCGGGCAGGATCTCGAGGCGATGGACGAGCCGGGGCTGGTGGCGCGGCTCGGCTCGGTCAACGTCTTCGCGCGCGTCGTCCCGGACCAGAAGCTCCGCCTGGTCCGGGCCTTCCAGGCGCGAGGCGAGGTGGTGGCCATGACCGGCGACGGCGTGAACGACGCGCCGGCGCTGAAGGCCGCCGACATCGGCATCGCCATGGGGGGACGGGGCACCGACGTGGCACGCGAGGCGTCCGGCCTGGTGCTGGTGGACGACGACTTCTCGACCATCGTCACCGCCGTCCGGCTCGGACGCCGGGTGTTCGCCAACCTCAGCCGGGCCATGGCCTACATCCTCGCCATCCACGTGCCCATCGCCGGGATGACCGTGGCCCCGGTGCTCTTCGGCCTCCCGCTGGTGCTCATGCCGGTGCACGTGGCGTTCCTCCACCTGATCATCGAGCCGGCCTGCTCGGTGGTCTTCGAGGCCGAGCCGGAGGACCCACAGGTCATGCGCCGTCCGCCGCGCGACCCCCGGGCACCGCTCTTCGGACGCGCGCTCATCGGGGGCAGCGTGATGCAGGGCGCCGCCGTGCTGGTCATCCTGCTTGCTCTCCTGGTCGCGGTGCTTCGCCGGGGAATGGGCGAGCTGGACGCCCGGGCGATCACCTTCACCGCCCTGGTGGTCGCCAACCTGGGGCTGATCCTCGGCGTCGGCGCCGGCCCGGGGTTGCGGCAGCGGCTCCGGTCGAGGAACACGGCGCTCTGGCTGGTCATCGGTGGCGGGGTGGTCCTGCTCTGCCTGGCGCTCTACATCCCGCTGTTCCGCACCCTGTTCCGCTTTTCCGTCCTCCACCCGGACGACCTG
>DASPUU010000121.1:0-19047 GCA_035622755.1 Myxococcaceae bacterium | reverse complement strand
ACGTCCGGCCGGAAGCGGCGGATGGCGAGCACGGTGTCGGCGAGGAGGGCGTCGTGACCCCAGATGCGCAGCGACTCCTCCGCGCTCTTCGAATAGCCGAAGTCCCGGGCCCGGGTGAACAGCTGCTCCGCGCCGTCGGTGGCCCGCGCGGCGAGCAGCTCCTGGGTCCGGATGAGCCCGAGCTCCGGACCGAGCTCCGGACCGATGAGGTTCTGCCCCCCATCCCCGCGGGTGACCGACAGGTAACCGGCGCGGACCAGCATCCCGTTGGAAAGGAAGGCCAGGAGCCGGGTGTTCTCGTCGTCGGGGTGGGCGGCGACGTAGAGCACGCCGCCCACCACCAGCAGGCGGTCGAGGAGCCGCTCGAGCTGCGCGCTGCTGGGCTGGGCCGGGCGCAACGGGGGGCCGGCGAGCGCTGTCGAGAGCGTCAGGGTGAGGGCCATCGGAACACCGGCAATCCGGCGCAGGCGATTGGAAGGTCCAGGACCCACTGTTACGTTAGACCTTCGCATGCCTGCGGACTTTTTCGCTGCGTTCGTCGCCGGGGAGCGAGCGGCCGCAGCGCTCCTGCCGGCGAGGCCGCTCGACGAGGAGGCGTGGGACGACGCAGTGCGCCGCGCCTCCCGGCGGCGCATCGCCGAGGGTCTGCACGAGGAGCTGCGGCGCCAGGCCGCCGCGCTTGCACCGAGCCCGGCCCGGGACCGCCATCTCGACGCGCTCGCGCTCGCCGGGACCACGGTGGTGGTGACCGGGCAGCAGACCGGTCTCTTCCTGGGCCCCCTCTACACGTTGCACAAGGCCGCGACGGCGGTGGCGCGAGCACGCTGGCTCTCCGAACGATCCGGGCGGCCCTGCATTCCGCTCTTCTGGCTCCAGACGGAGGACCACGACTGGACCGAGGTTGCCCGGGCGGACGTTCTCGCACCGGCCGGGCGGCGGTCCTTCGAGCTCCCGGGCGAGGCGCCGCACGACGCCCGGGTCTCCATGGCCCAGAGGACCCTGCCCGACGAGGTGGAGGGGCTCACCGCGCGCCTGGCCGACCTGCTCGGCGCGCTTCCCGCAGGAGCGGAGGTGGCCGGCCTGGTGGCCCGTCACTACCGCCCGGGCCGCTCGCCCGGCGCCGCCTTCGCCGGCCTCCTCTCCGAGCTCTTCGCCGAGGAAGGGCTGGTGGTGCTCGACCCGCGCACGCCGGCGGTCATGCAGCTGGCGGCGGGCATCTTCCGGCGTGCGCTGGAGGACCACCAGGCCATCGCCGAGGCCCTCGCCGCGAGGGCGAGAGCGCTCGGGGAAGCGGGCTTCGCGGAGCAGGTCCACACCCGGCCCGAGGCATCGCTGGTCTTCTTCCACCCCGGCGGTCCTCGCGGAGCCCGGCATCGGTTGCTGCGCACGGCCGGCGGGTACTCCACCCCCGAGGGCACGCTCACCCTGTCCGAGCTGCTCTCGCGGCTGGAGTCGGATCCCCTCTGTTTCAGCAGCTCCGCCCTGCTCCGGCCGCTGGTCCAGGACACGCTCCTGCCCACCGCGGCCTACGTCGGGGGGCCGGCGGAGTGCGCCTACTGCGCGCAGCTCCCTCCGCTCCACGCGCTCTTCGGACTGGAGCTGCCGATGATCGCCCCGCGCGCCCGCTTCCGGCTCGTCGACGAGGGAACCCGGCGCCGGCTCGGCCAGCTCGGCCTCCGGCCCGAGGATGCCGACCGGCCGCGGGAGGAGCTGGTGGCCCGCGTCCTCACCCGTCCCGGCTGGCTCCCCTCGCACGGGCAGCTCCGGGAGCGGCTGCTGGGGCCGCTCCACCGCGAGCTGGAGGAGCTCCTCCCGCACGCCGTGGCGCTCGATCCGCGGCTCGAGCGCAGCGTGCGGAAGACCCAGGCGCACGCCGCCCGCGGCGTCGACCGTCTCCTGGCGCGCCTGGAGCGGACGGCGCTCGCCCGGGACCGTGCCGTGGAGGAGCGGATGGACCGCGTCCTGGCCTCGCTCCGGCCGGACGGCATCGCCCAGGAACGCGTCCTCGCCTTCCCCGGATTCGCGGCGCGCGGAGGCCCCCGGGCCCTGGTCACCGCGCTGGTCGAGGGTGCCCGCCCGCTCTCCCCGGCCATCCGGAGCATCGACCTGTGAGACGGCTCCGCATCGGCATCGCCTGCTTCCCGACCATCGGCGGGAGCGGCGTGGCCGCCTCGCAGCTCGCGCTGGCGCTCGACGCCCGCGGCCACCGCGTGCACGTCTTCTCCTCGGACACCCCGGTGCGTCTGGCCGACGGCCACGGGGGCTGCGTCCTGCACCGGGTCGAGCAGGGGCTGCGTCCCCCGCTGGAGAACGGCATCTACGCGCTGGCGCTGGCCGGGGCGATGGCCGAGGTGTCGCAGTCCGAGGAGCTCGACCTGCTCCACGTCCACTACGCGCTTCCGCACGCAGCCAGCGCCCACCTGGCGCGGGAGCTCGTTCGCTCGCGGGGCGCGCGGGCTCCCCGCCTGGTCACCACGCTGCACGGCACCGACGTGACCGGACTCGCCTCCCACCGCGCCCTGCTCGCCGTCACCCGCCACGCCGTCCTGGCCAGCGACGCCGTCACCACGCCCTCCCAGTGGCTCCGCCGGGCCGCGGCCTCGGCACTGGAGCTGCCCGCCGGCACGCGCATCGAGGTCATCCCCAACTTCGTCGACCCGGACCAGTTCCATCCCGGCGACGGGCGGTCCGACGTCCGGCGCCTCTTCCCCCGGGCCGGCTGGGACGGCCCCGGGGCCCCGGCCGTGCTGCTCCACGCCTCCAATTTCCGGCCGGTCAAGCGGGTGGCCGACACCGTGCGAGCCCTGGCCGAGGTGCTCCAGTCTCGCGACGCCGTGCTCGTGCTCGTCGGCGATGGCCCGGAGCGGCGGGCCGTCGAGACCCTGGTCGACGCGCTCGGCCTCACCGAGAAGGTGGCCCTCCTCGGTGCGCGCCGGCACCTCGGGCCGCTCTTCGCGCAGGCCGACCTGTTCCTGCTCCCCAGCGAGCAGGAGAGCTTCGGGCTGGCCGCCCTCGAGGCGCTTGCCTCCGGGGTCCCGGTGGTCGCCACCGACGTCGGCGGCGTCTCGGAGGTGGTCCGCTCCGGGGAGACGGGGAGGCTCGTCCCGGCCCGGGACCCGCGCGCCCTGGCCGCCGCGGCGCTCGACCTGCTCTCCGACGAGCCGCGCCGCGCTCGGATGGCCCAGGCGGCGCGCGCCGACGCCACCGCGCGTTTCCGCCCCGACGTCGTCGTGTCCCGGGTCGAGGCCCTCTACGGCGAGCTTCTCGCGCTGCCCGCCTGAGAGGTCACTTCTTCCACTCGGCGATGGCCCGGGCCACCTCGTCCGCCGACTCGAAGTTCTCGGCCTTCTTCCCCAGCTCCTGGACACGAAGCGCGGCGGCCACCGCCTCGTCCTTCTTGCCCGCGGCGGCCAGGAGCTGCGCCTTGGTCCAGAGGTTGCTCCACGTCTCCTGGAGCTGGACCGAGCGATTGGCCATTTCCATGGCCAGGCCGGGCTCGATGCGGGCGTCGAGCAGGTAACGGGCGGCCCGGTTGTAGACGCGCCAGTCATCCGTCTTCAGCGCCCGGATCTCCGGCAGCACCTTGGCCCGCGTGCCGACCTCGAGCTTGACGCCGACGCGGACGGTGTCCCACTCCAGGGCCAGGGTGCCGGCGTCGTCGGTGAAGTCGAGCAGGGTGTACGCCAGCCGCTCGCGCTTGGGGATGGTGCTCGACGCCGCGGGGACGCGCAGGACGTCCTCCGCCTGCTTGTATCCATCGGTGCCCCAGAGGCCGGCGTTCTTGTTCAGGACGAGGGTCCAGCCGGGCCGCGCCGGCAAGAGGAAGAGGCAGTAGCTCCCGGCGGGAACCGGCTTCCCCTCCACCGCGGCCGGGCGACTGAGCGTGAGCTTGGTGCACTCGTTGGCGCCGGCGCGCCAGAGCACGTCGTAGGGGACCACCGCCCCCCAGATGACGCGCCCGCGGAGCGCCGGGCTGGAGTAGGCGACGGTGACGTCGGTGAGCCCGACGGTCTGCTGGAGGGTGGCATGCGGGCTGGGGAGCGGCAGTTCGAGCTTCTGCCCCTGGGCAGCCGCCAGGGAGCAGACGTGCATCGCCGCCACCAGCCCGAGCCCGGGGAGGGTTCGAGTCATGGGGCGGTGGACTCTACCGATTTTCGCCTCCGGCGCTACACTCGCGTCCATGGCACTCACCCGGCTGACCGAACCCCTGGTGCGTGACCGGGGCACGCTCCGGCCGGCCAGCTGGGAGGAGGCGCTGACCCGCGCCGCCGCCGGCATCCGCGCTTCCGTCGAGCGCCACGGCCCATCCACCTTCGGGATCTTCAGCTGCTCCAAGGCGACCAACGAGGTGAACTACGTCGCTCAGAAGTTCATCCGGGCCGCGGTGGGCAGCAACAACATCGACAGCTGCAATCGAACATGACACGCCCCCAGCGTCGTCGGTCTGGCGACGGTCTTCGGGGCGGGCGGCGGGACGAGCTCCTACCGGGAGGCGGAGGAGACGGACGTCCTCCTCCTCTGGGGCAGCAATGCCCGCGAGACGCACCCCATCTTCTTTCACCACGTCCTGCAGGGCGTGCGGCGAGGCGCCCGGCTCTACGTGGTGGACCCCCGCCGCACGCCCACCGCCGAGTGGGCCGACGGCTGGCTGCAGCTCGAGGTGGGCACGGACATCGCCCTGGCCAACGGGGTGGCACGCTGCATCCTCGAGGAGGGGCTCGAGCACCGGGAGTTCATCCGCCGCGCCACCGAGGGTTTCCCGGCCTACGCCCGCCTCTTGGACGCCTATGACCTGGCCCGCGTTTCCCGGGAGACCGGCGTCCCGCCGGAGCTCATCCGGCGCATGGCGCGCGACTATGCCCGGGCCGACAAGGCGATGATCTGCTGGACGCTGGGCATCACCGAGCACCACAACGCGGTGGACAACGTGCTGGCGCTGATCAACCTCGGCCTGCTCACCGGACACGTCGGCCGGTGGGGGTCGGGCCTCAACCCCCTGCGCGGGCAGAACAACGTCCAGGGAGGCGGGGACATGGGGGCGCTCCCGCACAAGCTCCCCGGGTTTCAGGACGTGGAGAACGCGGAGATCCGCGCCCGCTTCGAGGCCCGCTGGGGGCGCCGCATCCCGCCCGAGAACGGCTGGCATCTGACCGAGATGTTCGAGGCCATGCAGCGCAAGGAGCTCACCGCGCTCCACGTCATCGGTGAGAATCCGGCCCAGTCCGAGGCCGACTCCACCCATTCCCTCGCCCTCCTCGAGGGGCTCGAATTCCTGGTGGTGCAGGACATCGTCCTGACGCGGACCGCGGAGCTGGCCGACGTCGTCCTCCCGGCGGCGGCCAGCTGGTGCGAGGCGGAGGGGACGGTGACCAACAGCGAGCGCCGGGTGCAGCGCTGCCGCAAGGCGCTCGATCCGCCCGGACAGGCGCGCGATGACATCGCCATCCTCTGTGACCTCTCGCGCCGCCTGGGCTACGAGCTGGGAACGCCCACGGCGTGGGAGGCCTGGGAGGAGCTGCGCAGCCTGAGCCCGATGCACCGGGGGATGAGCTACCGGCGCCTGGAGGCGCTGGGCGGGCTCCAGTGGCCGTGCCCGGACGAGGACCACCCCGGCTCACCCTTCCTCCACGGCCGCCTCTGGGAGGACGCGCCGCGCCGCGGGCCGGCCGCGCCCTTCATCCCCACCGAGCAGGTCGCCCCGGTGGACGTCCTGAGCGAGGAGTTCCCGCTCCGGCTGACGACCGGCCGGCGCCTCGAGTCCTTCAACACCGGGGTCCAGAGCGGGGCCTACGCCTGGCCCCACCGCCGCCGCGAGACGCTGGACCTCAGTCCCGAGGACGCCCGCCGGCTCGGCGTGGTCGACGGCGAGTGGGTGCGGGTGGTCTCGCGCCGGGGCGCGGTGGAGGCGCCGGCACGGCTCGACCCCGGTCTCCGCGCCGGCCTGGCCTTCATGACCTTCCACTTCCCCGACCAGGTGGACACCAACGTGCTCACCATCGACGCCACCGACCCCAAGTCGGGCACGGCGGAGTTCAAGGCCGCCGCCATCCGCGTGGAGAAGCTCTAGAGGGCTTCTGCTAGTCTTCCGAGACGATGGACCTGCGCGCCATCGCCGCCGCGCCGAGCGACCCCGAGCGCGAGGCGATCGACGCCGTGCTCGGCTCCCCGGGCGACGATTCCCCGGTGCCTGCGGGCGAGGCCGGACGGCGCCGCACCCTGCTGCTCCCCGGGCTCCACGCATTGCAGGCCCGGGTGGGCTGGGTCAGCCCCGGTGGGCTCGGTTACCTGTGCCGCCGGCTGGCCGTGCCGCCCGCCGAGGCGTACGGCGTGGCCAGCTTCTACGCCCTGCTCTCGCTCTCCGAGCGGCCGGCGAGCTTCGTCCACGCCTGCGACGACATCGCGTGCCAGACCCGGGGGGCGGACCGGTTGTGCAGCGAGCTCGCCGCGGCCATCGGGCCGGCCGCTCGTGCCCCGCACCGGGCGGACGCCCACCCCGGCGGCCCCGGCGGCGGAGCCCGCTGGGCCCGGAGCCCGTGCCTCGGGCTCTGTGACCAGGCACCGGCGGCGATGGTCACCCTCGCCGGTCCGCGACCCCGGGAGGTGTGCCTCGGCGGGGCGACCGTGCCTGCCGTCCTCCGCGCGCTGGACGGCGTCCCGCCCCCGGGGACGCCCGCGGTCATCGGCGGCGAGGGTCCGCGACGGCTGCTCGCCCGGATCGGCAAGGTGGACCCGTCGAGCCTGCACGACTACGCGGCGCACGGCGGGATGGCCGCCCTCCGCCGGGCCTTCGAGCTCGGACCGGAGGGAGTGGTGCGCGAGCTCGCCCTGGCCAGGCTGGTGGGTCGGGGCGGGGCCGCCTTCCCCACCGGCCGCAAGTGGGAGGCGGTGGCTGGCGCTCGCGAGCGACCGCACTACGTGGTCTGCAACGCCGACGAGTCCGAGCCGGGGACCTTCAAGGACCGGGTCCTGATGGAGGACGACCCGTTCGCCCTGCTCGAGGCGATGACCATCGCCGGGATGGCCACCGGATCGGAGCGTGGCTACCTCTACATCCGCGGGGAGTACCCGCTGGCCCTGGCCCGGATGGAGCACGCCGTGCGGGCCCTGCGCCAGGAGGGTCTCCTGGGCGCCAACGTCCTGGGGAAGGGCGTCGCCTTCGACATCGAGCTCCGGCGCGGCGCGGGCGCCTACATCTGCGGCGAGGAGACGGCGCTCTTCAACTCCATCGAGGGATACCGCGGCGAGCCCCGCAACAAGCCGCCCTTCCCGGTCGAGTCCGGCCTTTTCCGGAAACCCACCGCCGTCAACAACGTCGAGACGCTGGTCGCGGTGCTGGACATCGTCCGCGACGGCGCGGCCGCCTACGCCTCGGTGGGCACGCCCGGGTCGCCGGGGACCAAGCTCTTCTGCGTCTCCGGCCGGGTGGAGCGCCCCGGGCTGTACGAGGTCCCCTTCGGGACTCGACTCGACGCGCTCATCGCGCTCGCCGGCGGCGTCCCGGGGGGCAGGCCCATCCAGGCGGTGCTGCTCGGCGGCGCGGCGGGGACCTTCCTCGGGCCGGACGAGCTCGCGGTGGGGCTCTCCTTCGAGGAGACGCGGGCCGCCGGGGCCTCGCTCGGCTCGGGTGTGGTGCTCGTCCTCGACGACGACGTCCCACTCCTGCCCATGCTCCGGCGGCTGGCGGCCTTTTTCCGGGACGAGTCCTGCGGCCAGTGCGTTCCGTGCCGGGTGGGGACGGTGAGACAGGAGGAGCTGCTGGCGCGGCTCGCCGCCGGAGCGCCGCTCGGCTCGCTGCAGGCGGAGCTGGCGCTCCTCGACGAGCTGGCCCAGGCGATGCGCGATGCCTCCATCTGTGGACTGGGGCAGACGGCCTCGCTGGCCATCCAGTCGGCCCTGGCCAAGCTCGCTCCGCTCCGGGAGGCGAGCCGATGAGCGCGCGGAAGGTGGAGCTCCGGGTGGACGGGCGGCCGGTGGCGGTGCCCGAGGGGAGCACGCTGCTCGAGGCCTGCCGGAGCCTGGGGGTGGACACCCCCACGCTCTGCTGGGCGGAGAACCTCACCCCGGTCAACGTCTGCCGCATCTGCGTGGTGGAGGTGGAGGGCTCCCGGGCGCTGGTCCCGGCCTGCTCGCGGCGCGCCGAGCACGGGATGGCGGTGCTCACCGACAGCCCGCGGGTGAGGCTCAGCCGCAAGCTGGTCCTCGAGCTCCTCGGCTCGTCGGTGGACATGTCCCGGGCGGAGGCCTTCGGCGATTATGCCCGGCGCTACGGGGCGCAGCCGGAGCGCTTCGGCTCCGCCGCGGAGACGGTCGGCCAGCCGGTCAAGGTGGACAACGAGCTCTTCGTCCGCGACTACGCCCGCTGCATGCTCTGCTACAAGTGCGTCCAGGCGTGCGGGACGGACGCGCAGAACACCTTCGCCATCGCCCTCGCCGGGCGGGGCTTCGAGGCGCACATCGCCACCGAGCACGACGGGACGCTGCCCGACTCGGCGTGCGTCTACTGCGGCAACTGCGTGGGCGTCTGCCCCACCGGCGCGCTGGCCTTCAGGGTCGAGCACGAGCTCCGCGCCGCCGGGCGATGGGACGAGTCGAAGCAGACCGTCACCGACACCATCTGCCCCTACTGCGGGGTGGGATGCACCCTGTCCCTGCGCGTGCAGGACAACCGCATCGTCCGGGTGACCTCACCCAGCGATTCGAGCGTCACCGCCGGGCACCTGTGCGTGAAGGGACGCTTCGGATTCACCTTCCTGCAGGGCGACTCGCCGCCCGAAGAGCGCTGAGGAGCGCCTACCTGGGAACGGTCAGGGCCTCCGGGATGCCGGAGCGGTCAGCGGTCCGCGACGAGAGCACACCGTCCACCGGCCGGATGCGGCGGAGGAGCGCGGCGGCGGTCCAGCTCAGCGCCAGGGCGGCGGCGAAGACCAGGCAGCCCTTGGCGACTCCGGGGAGCGCGGAGCCGAGCAGCGCGTACTGGAGCCAGCTCACGATCGGGTAGTGGACGAGGTAGATGCCGTAGGCGTTGGCGCTCAGGCTGTCGGCGACCCGCCCCTGGCGAGCGAACCGCACGAACAGGGCGAGCAAGGCGAAGCCCGAGGCTGCGCAGGAGAGCACGAACGACGCATCGACAACGGCCCAGGGCCCGGCGCCTGCCGCAGCGCCGCGGGCGAGCGCGACGAGGAAGCAGACCACGAGGAGGAGAAACGCCCCGAGCGCGGCCAGCGCCCAGGCCGGCCAGCGCCGGGCGAGGAGCCCTCCCCGCGCCAGCAGCCCGCGCTCGATGCCGTGCGCGCCGAGGGCGATGCCGGCGAGGAAGTACACGGCATAGAGCAGGGGCCGGCTCGCCTGGACGGAGAACGGGCCCCAGCTGAACCACCGCACCGGGTCGAGAGCGATGGCCAGGGGCAGGTAGGCCGCCCCGGAGGCCACCAGGAGCACCCCGAAGAAAACGGCCGGGCGCTCGAGCCGTGCCGCCAGCCGCGCCAGCCCCTCTCCCCAGCCGGGGAAGGCCCGGGTGAGCGCGGCGGCCACTGCCCCGAAGGCGAGCAGCACCCAGAGGAACCAGGCCGGGCCGGCCGGCCAGAAGGGGAGCGCCGCCCAGGCATGCCAGAAGCCGCGCAGGGCGTGCCGGGCGTCCGACTGGAGATAGGTCGGGAAGTAGGCGAGCGGGGCGAGAACGGCGGCGGCGACGGCGAAGGGGATGCCCAGCCGCCGCACGCGGTCCGCCAGGTACCGGCCGGGGCCCTTGCGCCCGAGGCTCGGCCACACGAAGAGCCCCGAGACCAGGAACATCAAGGCCATGAAGAAGACGTCGTTGAAGCCGACGAAGAGGTCGACTCCCGGCCAGCGCCGGGGGTCGACCACCGGGAACGCCGGCCAGAGCATCGGCTGGGAATCGAGGGAAGCCGGCGGCGGAGGGGCGTGCGGGTGGTAGGCGAGCACGGAG
Source organism: Myxococcaceae bacterium (assembly GCA_035622755.1). Taxonomy (GTDB): domain Bacteria; phylum Myxococcota; class Myxococcia; order Myxococcales; family Myxococcaceae; genus JADGRA01. The sequence goes on along the minus strand of DASPUU010000121.1, from coordinate 9,101 downwards.
TGGTGCGCGACCACCAGCAGGGTGAGGAAGGCGCGCAGGTACCGCATCGCCACGTTGTCGCGCCTGACGTCGACCGTGCTCCGGCTCATGTCTCTCCGCTCGTGGTGACCGGTCCAGCTCGCCGCCGGGTCCGCCACGCCAGGACGCTGGCGGGGAGGACGGCCAGGACGAAGACGGCGGCGAGGAGGCCGTAGAAGACGGTGCCCAGGTGGTGGTCGGCAGCGAAGGCCCGAGCCGCCGCGTCGTTGGCGTGCGCGCCGACGGCCAGCCCGCCCAGGGCGTGCCCGCGGGCGGCGGCGACCGCGCCCAGGGCCGCGGTCCATCCGAGCGAGACGGCGCCGAGCGACACGATGCCGGTGGCCAGGCTTCCCAGGACGAGGAGGCCGAAGGCCGCTCCGCCCAGGGAGACGAGCCCCAGGCTGGCGCCCCCCACGGCGACGAGCCCGGTGGAGACGCTCCCCACGCTCACCCCGCCCGCGGCCATGGCCCCCAGGGCGAAGAGGAGGCCCACCGCGCGGTCGCCGACGGCGATCCACCCCAGCGCCGGCGCGGCATCGACGTCGGCCGGCGCGTAACGGACATGGACCAGCGGCAGGCCGAGGAACGTCGCCCGGCTCCGGTACTCGAAGGCCGTGCGCGGCGAGACCGGACCCGAGGACCCGAAGAGCTCGGGGTGCAACGTGCGCTCCTCGGCCCGGACTCGGCGGGTCTCGCGCGTGTCCCGCGCCATCATCACCGTCAGCCACAGCGCGTAGCCGATGGACACGGCCAACCCGAGCGCCACCAGGGCCTCGGTGTGGGCGAACCAGAACCGCCTCGGGAGGAGAAGACAGAACAGCGCCGCGATGAAGACGACGGCGCCGGCGGCCATCACCTTCACCTGACGGAAGAGGACCTCCCGCTCGCGCCGCGTGCGCGTCACGTTCAGGCTGGCCCGCACGCCGGCATACCCGCTGAGCAGGCTCGTCGCTGGACCGACCAGGGCGGTGACGGCGGCGAGGAGCCCGGCGCCCTTGGCCAGGACGCTCCCCTTGGCCGCGGCTGAGGCGAGCGTCGCGGAGGCGAGCGAAGCCGGGGCGAGCGGAAGCGCCGCCACCACCCCCAGGGTGAACGCCCTCCCGGGGGAGCTGCGCTCCAGGGCGCCCTCGACGAAGGCCAGCACCTGCTCGTGGAGAAGCTTCCGGCCTCGCGACAGCCGCTGCCGGACGACGTCCTCGCTCAGGTCCAGGGACGCGGCGACGCTCTCCACCGACTTCTGCTCCCGGTAGAAGAGCACCAGCGGCTCGCGGTATGGCTGGGGGATGCGCTCGAGCGAGCGCCAGAGGATCTGCTCCTCCTCCCTGCTGATCGCCTGCTCGGTGGGAAGCGGCGCCTCGGCGGGCGCGTCCTCGGCACGCTCCAGCGGCTCGGCGGCCAGGGAGGGCTCGCGCCCCTGCCGGCGGAGCCGGTTGTGCACCAGGTTCCGCGCGATGCCGCACAGCCAGGACCGCAGCCGGGACGGCTCGCGCAGCCCGCGGAGCTGCTTCCAGGCGCTGAGGAATGTCTCCTGCGCGAGGTCCTCGCTCTCGCTCAGGGAGCCGGTGGCACTGTAGGCGATGCTCGACACCAGCGCCTGGTACCGAGCGACGATGCCGCCGAAGGCCTCCCGGCTTCCGGCCAGGCTCTGGGCCACGAGCTCCGCGTCGTCGCGGAGGATGTCGGGGGTGGTGGCGGTCACTCGCATCGGCAGCCTACGGGTGGTCCCCGGGCGGAAAAAGGTGACCGGCGGCCCCGGTCAGGCCCGGATGTCGAGGGGTTGGCCGGATCTCGCGCCGGTTGATTCGGCGAGGCAGGAGCGCTTACCTGGCCGGCGAGATGCGCTCCGGGCATCCGCGCCAGCGCTCGCCCAACCCGGGTCCCCTCTTCGCCCGGGTGGTCCAGGGGCTGTTGCGTCCCGGCGCCTACCCCCACCCGGTTCGCCGCGTCCGGGAGATCCAGACCCACGTCTCGGCCATCCTCCTGGCCGGTGACTTCGCCTACAAGCTGAAGAAGCCCGTCCGCTTCCCGTTCCTGGACATGTCCAGCCTCTCCCAGAGAAAGCATCTCTGCGAGGAGGAGGTGCGGCTCAACCGCCGCCTCAGCCCCGCGCTTTACCTGGGGGTGGTTCCCATCGTCGAGTCGGCCGCGGGGATGCGCGTCGGGGGCGAGGGGACGCCGGTCGAGTACGCGGTCCGCATGCACCGCCTCCCCGAGGACCGGATGATGGATCGGCTCCTGCGCCGGGGGGAGCTCCGGACCGAGGCGGTGGAACGGCTGGCCGAGCTCATCGCCGACTTCCATGCACGCGTCGAGAGCGGTCCGGCGGTGGCCGTCTTCGGCTCGCCGGAGGCCGTCCGCCTGCTCTGGGACGAGCACTTCGCCCAGACCCGGCGCTTCCTCGGCCGGACGCTGAGCGCGTTCCAGGACCACCTCCTCCGGGCCACCGTCCGGGCCTGGCTCATCCGAAAGGACGCCGAGCTGCGCGGGCGCGTCTCCGCCGGGCGCATCCGCGACGGGCACGGAGACCTCCGGGCCTCGTCGGTGTGCTTCACCGAGCCCATCCAGGTGTTCGACTGCCTCGACTTCGCTCCCCGCTACCGCTGCGGCGACGTGGCCTCCGAGGTCGCCTTCCTGTCCATGGACCTCACGCTCCGGGGCGCGGCCGGTCTGGCGCGGGCGTTCCAGCACCGCTACCAGGAGCGAAGCGGCGACCGGGGGATGGAGTCCCTGCTTCCCTTCTACGGCTGCTACCGGGCCTGTGTCCGGGGCAAGGTGGAAGGACTGCGCGCCGGGGAGCGCGAGGTCCCGCGCCGCGAGCGGGCCGCGGCCGAGCGGCTCGCGCGGCGATGCTTCGCCGTCGCCTGCCACTATGCTCGCCAGGACCCTCCTCCGCTGGTGCTCGTCACCTGCGGTCTCTCCGGAACGGGCAAGTCCACCCTGGCCGCGGCGCTCGCCGAGAACCTGGGGTGCGCCCGCATCAGCTCGGACGTGGTGCGCAAGGAGCTCCACCACCTGGCCCCCGGCGAGCACGCCCCGGCCGCTCCCGGGGAGGGTCTCTATGCCGAGGAAGTCACGCGCGCGACCTACACCGAGCTCGTGGCGCGCGCCCGTCGCTGGCTGGCCACTGGCCGCTCGGTCATCCTCGATGCCACCTTCCAGCGGCACTGGCAGCGGGCCTTGGCCGTGGAGCTGGCCCGCGCCCAGGGGAGCTTGCTCTTCTTCCTCGAGCTGAGAGCGCCCGATGCCACGGTCCGCGCGCGGCTCCGGGCGCGCGCCCGGGACGAGACGGCCGTCTCCGATGCCGACTGGGCGGTCTACGTGGCTCAGAAGGCGGCCTGGGAGCCGTTCCACGCCCCCGCCTTCCAGCACCTGACCATCCGGGCGAGGGGGTCGCCGGAGTCGGTCGAACGGGACGCCCTGGCCGCTCTCCACCTCCGACTCGACCCGGCCCCGCCCGCGCCGCGCCGCGAGGCTCGCTCCTAGGCCCGGAGTCCCCCATGGCGCCTGTCTCGGTCACCCCCGCTCGCCGGCGTCCGTCGCCCGGCGTGCTCCGCTGCACGCTGCTCGGCGTGGGGGCCATGGCCTCACCGCGCTTTCGACCGGCCGGGCTCCTGGTGGAGTGTGGTTCGGCGCGCGTGATGATCGACGGGGGGCTGGAGGCCGTCCCCACGTCGCCCCCGGACGCCTGGCTCGTGACTGACGCCCGGGCCGAGCTCATCGCCGACATTCGCCGGAGGGCCCGCGCCTGGGGCCTTCTGCCGGGGGTCGAGCCCTTCCGCGCCGGCGCGCTGGACGTGCAGCCGATGCCGGTCCGGCACACCGCCCACCCGACGTTCGGCTACCGCATCCGGAGCGGACGCCGGACGGTGGTCTGGGCCCCCGAGTTCCTCGTCTTCCCCCGCTGGGCAGCAGGAGCCGACCTCGTCTTCGCCGAGGCCTCGGGCTGGAACCGGCGGATCTGGTTTCGTGGGCGGGTGGGCGGCCACGCCTCGGCGCTGGAGGTGGCCGCCGCGGCCGAGCGGCTGGGCGTCGGGCGGCTGGTCCTGGCCCACCTCGGGCGACCGACGCTGCGGGCGCTCGACCTCGGCCTCCGTCCGTCATTCGGCGAGGCGGGCGTGGAAGCGGCTTCCTACACGCTCGGGCGCTCGGGGACGGTGCGACGTTCCGTCGTCAGAGCTTGAGCAGCTTGAAGGCGTGAGCCCACTGGTTGCGGAGGAGCCCGGGCGCGCACCACAGCTGGCAGAGGGGCTCGATGGCCCGGGCGCTCTCCACCATCCCCATGTCCTCGGCGCTCCAGCCGAAGGTCTCGAGGATGCGAGCCACCTCGGACTTCGCCGCCGCATCGTTCCCGCAGATGAACATCGTCGGAGGGCCGCCCGCGAAGCGGGGGTCGACCATGAAGGCGTTGCCCACCGAGTTCCAGGCCTTGACCAGGCGCGCCGCCGGGAAGGCGGACTGCAGGCGCTCCATGAGCGAGTCGTTGGGCCCGGTGAAGAACCGGAGCACTCCGTTCTGCGGCGGCGCGGCGGCGATGGGATTGGTGGCGTCGATGACCACCTTGCCGGCCAGGTTGCCGGCGCCGGCCTGCTCGAGCGCGTCGAGCGCTCCGTCACCCTTCACCGCCAGGACGAGGATCTCCCCGTGGGCGGCCGTGTCGCCGAAGGTGCCCGCCCGGATGCGCTGCTGGGCGGCGAACTCGGCCAGCTTCTTCGGATCGCGACTGCCGATCATCACCTCGTGGCCGTGCTTCTGGAACCCGGCGGCCAGGACCTGGGCCACCTGCCCAGAGCCCAGGACGCCGACGCGCTTGCTCATGGCGACCTCCTTCGCGGGGAGCCCCCGCGGGCGACCGTGACATCACCGGCGCGCCGAGCGGCCGCAAGCCAAAACGCGCTCGCCCCCTCTCAGAGCCGGAGCAGAAGTCCGCCGGAGAACGCCCCCTGGACACAGGGAATCCCGGCCCCCACCACCAGCACCGCTCCCCCGCCCCCGGCGAAGAAGCCTCCTCCGGTGAAGTACACCGGGACGAGCAGCCGGGCCTCGAAGAGCACCGCCAGCTGCTCGAGGAGCACAATGCGGAAGCCGGCGGCGAGGGTGAAGGCGAACTGCACCGTGCTGCTGACGGAGAGGGTGTCCCCGCTGGTGAGCCGCATGATGTCGGGCGAGAGGAGCACCAGCCCGGCGGTGGCCTCCCCGAAGGACTCGAAGATCCCGGTGCGGAGGCTCTTCGTCACTCCGAGCTGGAAGTAATTCACGGTGACCGTGGTCGGATAGGCGCTGGGCACGCCGGTGACGCTGGAGGCGAATCGAGCGTCGGTGCCGGAGATGGTCCAGAGGATCTCGAGCCGGTACTCGTCGGGAAGGACGCCCAGCGAGACGGCCGCCCCGTACGTGGCCGCGCCGTCGAAAGAGATGGTCCCCGACTTGGTGTAGGCGGTGCTCGTCACCTGGTAGCCGGCGATCCCGGAGAGCTGCACGGTGCTCGGATTCTCCTCGCCCTGCGCCCGGGCCGCGGAGCTCCAGGTGAGCAAAAGAAGCACCGTTCCGATGCGGAGCCCACGCACGCGCGGCGATGATGTCCGAAAAAAGCAACCTTGGAAAAAACCCCATCACTTTTTATTTCCTTTCCTGATCCCGCCATGGCACCGTCGCGGCCATCCCCCTTCCCCCGGGAATTCGATGCCCACCCTCACCCACCTCCTCCGGGATCTCATCGACGAGATCCGCGCGACGGCCCGGCGCACCGAGGCGCTGGAGCGCCGGCTGGCCAGCCTCAGCGGGAGCATTCGCCGCGGTCCGCCGGCGCGCGGGCGCCGCAAGGGAGCAGCCGCGCGACGGTCGACCGGCGGCCGGCGCGGGCCGAAGCCGAAGTTCAACGACACCCAGGCCGCGCAGCTGCGCCGTCAGTACGAGGCGGGCGCCACCGGCGTGGCGCTGGCGAGGAAGTACAAGGTCGCCCTCCCGACCATGCTCAGTGCGCTGCGCCGCGCCGGTACCACGCTCAAGCGGGGCCGGCGGAAGAGCACCGGCTAGCCGCGCCCGTGAGGCGGCCGCGCCCGGCCGCTCCCCGGGCGCGGACCGGACCGGACTCCATGTGGAGGCGGCGGGAATCGAACCCGCGTCCGGAAGCCTTCAGCCGCCCGACCCTACGTGCGTAGTCCGTGTGAAAAGCGTCGGGCCGCGTCCGGACACGGACAACCTCGCGGGGCCCCAGCCTGGAAGGTCTCGCCGAGCCCCGCCCAGGCGGCGCGGCTCAGCCAGCCCGCATTCTGACGGCCCATCCCCGGCCCACGGGCCGAGACCGGGGGGACCGCGCACTACGACTGTTTAAGCAGCCAGTGCGAGCTCAACGTTGTCGTTGGCTTTTGTGTCTTTGCCCTGGTGATTTACGAGTGACAGGCCCACTCGGCACGCGTCGGAGGGCATCATTGCCCCCGTCGAAACCAGGACGCCCCCGGTTCGACCCTTACCCTAACCGCTTCCGCCCGGGGGTCAACGCCCGCATCCAGGCCACCCGGAATCTTGTGTCCCGCCCGGCAGCAGGCGCCCGGGAGGGCCAAGGCCTTTCTTGGGGGCTCGCGCTTTCCGCTGTAAGCCTGCAAGATCCGGAGGAGACGCTTGACCCAGCTGGGCAAAGCCGCGGTCGCCGCCGTCGTGCTCCTCGGAGCCACGACCGCCCTCGGGCAGTCGAACATCGACGCCCGCGGCATCGACCTCGTGCCGAACAAGCCCAGCCCCTTCGCCCGGAGCGGCATCACCCTCGACGGTGCATCCGCCGCGCCGGTGGGGACGCTCCGCGGCGACGTCCTGGTCGACTGGAACGCACAGATCCTCTCCCTCAGCCTGGGGGACCAGAAGCTGGGCAACCTCATCCCCTACCGCGTCGACCTCCACCTCGACTTCTCCTGGACGCCGCTCTCCTTCCTCGAGGTGGCGGTGGACATGCCCTTCACCATCGCCCAGGGAAACAACTTCCAGGAGCTCACCGCCGAGGGATTTCCCACCGCCGCGCCGGCCTCGGCCGGGGTGGACGACCTGCGCATCCTCCCCCGCGTCTTCCTGCTCCAGCAGTCCTGGGCGCCCATCGGGGCGGCCCTCTCCCTCGAGGTCCGCTTCCCCACCGGCAACGCCGAGAGCTTCATGGGCGCCAACACCGTCGTCTTCGCGCCGCGCCTGGCGCTGGAGCGCGAGTTCGGCCCTCTCCGGCTGCTCTTCGACCTCGGCCTGGTCATCCAGGGCGCGGGGCAGTTCATCAACCTCTACGTCCAGGATCAGCTGATGATGGGCGGAGGGGCCATCTTCCGCTTCGGCGATCTCGGACCGTTCCATCACATCCAGGTGATGGCCGAGACGGTGACCTACACGCCGCTCCAGACCCCCTTCACCTCCAACACCTCGACCCCCACGCCCTGGGAGGTGCTGGCCGGCGTGCGGACGCGCATCGGGAAGATCTTCGGCGCCGAGCTCGACCTCGGTCGCGGGATCACCAGCTCTCCCGGCTACGGCCGGGAGGCCTTCCGGCTGATCGCCGCCTTCCGGGTCGACGTGGAGCCGGAGCCCAAACCGGTGGTGGCGCCGCCCCCGGTCGCCGACCGCGACCACGACGGCATCCCGGACGACCTGGACAAGTGCCCGGACGAGCCGGGACCGAAGGAGAACGACGGGTGCCCGGACGTGGACACCGACGGCGACGGGGTCCCGGACCGCGAGGACGCCTGCCCGCGCGAGCCCGGCTCCCGCGAGCTGGACGGTTGCCCGGACCGCGACGGCGACCAGATCCCGGACCGCGAGGACAAGTGTCCCGACGAGCCCGGACCGGCGGAGAACGACGGCTGCCCGGTGGTGGGCGAGCCGCTGGTGGAGCTGGAGACCAAGCAGATCCGCATCCGCGGCAGCGTGCTCTTCGACACCGCCAAGGCCACCATCCTCCCCCAGTCCTACCCGCTGCTCGACGAGGTGGTGCAGGTCCTCAAGGACAACCCCACCATCGGGCCGGTCCGCATCGAGGGGAACACCGACAGCCGCGGCGGCCGCGAGTACAACCTCGATCTCTCCGAGCGTCGCGCCAAGTCGGTGCTCGAGTACCTGGTGAAGCACGGCATCCAGCGCAGCCGCCTCCGGACCGTCGGCTACGGCTTCGACCACCCGGTGGCCACCAACGACACGGCCCTCGGCCGCGCCAAGAACCGCCGGGTCGAGTTCCGCCTCCTCGGTGCCGGGGGCGAGGAGGTGAAGGACGTGCCCATGCCGCCCAAGGGCACGGCGCCCGGGCCGGCGGGGCCCAAGCCACCCGAGCCGCTGCCCTACCCGGCTCCCCCGGCGCCCAAGCCCTGACCGCTCACGAGTCGCCGAGCGCGCTCTCGATGCGCGCGCGCCACTCGCGCTCCGAGGCCGCGCCGATGTAGGTGGCGGCCACCCGCCCGGCCCGATCGATGATCACCAGCGTGGGCAACGCCCGGATGCCGAAGGCGTTCGCCGACGCCTCGTCGGCGAAGACGGCGAAGGGCGCCAGCCCCGGCACCCGCCGGTCGATGAAGACGCCCACCTCGACGGGCGCGCGCTCGGGATCGTCGAGGCTGGGAGCGACGAAGGCCAGCCCGCGGCCCTCGTACTCGCGGGCCAGCTTGACCAGCACCGGCATCTCCTCGACGCACGGCGCGCAGAAGGTCCCCCAGAAGTCGACCAGCACCACCTTGCCGCGGAGGGAGCCGAGGGTGACCGTGCCGCCGCCGAACCGCTCGAAGCGAGCCTCGGGGGCGTCGCGTCCGGGGAGCTGGGGCCGCAGGCGCCGCGCCTCCTCGATTCCGCCCCAGAGCATGCCCAGGATACCCATCCCCAAGAGGACCCCGGCGACGAGACGTCCCCGACCGGCCGGCGACGGAGGCGAGGGGTCGGGAGCGGGGGGTGGGGACATGCGCGGCCGTCACCTAGCGGCCGGCGTCCAGCGCGTCCACGCTTTTCAGCGCTCGTCCCAGCCCACGGACCAGGGCACGCACCGGACGGTCGACGGCCGGGTGGCGGTCGAGCCAGGCCACCAGGGCGGGGGAAAGGCGGTAGTAGAGGCGCACCAGGAGCCGCCCGGG
>DASPUU010000120.1:0-19081 GCA_035622755.1 Myxococcaceae bacterium | reverse complement strand
GCCGGCCGCATCGTCTGGGCCCGCGCCGCCGACGGGCTCGGGGTGCGCGCCGGGAATCCGCGCCAGCCGTGGTCCGCCGATCGCCTGCGCCGCGAGCTCGAGGCCGGGCGGCCGGTGGTGGTCGGCGTCCACAGGCCGGGCACCGGGCCGGGCGGCGACCCGGCCCACTGGGTCTGCGTCACCCGGCTCGACCGGGCCACGGACGCGTTCTGGGCCAACGACCCGGCCACGGGGCGCGCCATCGAGCTCCGGCTCGACCCCGCATCGGGGGACCTGGTCACCGCTCCCGGCGCGCCGGCGGCCTACGTCTCGGCGCGGAGGATGGTCACCTTCGCTGCTCCGGAGGGCCCAGCGCGCGCGGACGGATGAGCCCCGGGGCGAACCTCCGCTCCCCCTGCGCGCAGCCGCGGCCGCAGGGCTGGGCCTAGCGTGCGGCCGGCTCGCGCAGGACCAAGGACCGCAGCCGCAGGACCTCGGCCACGCTCCAGGCCTGGGCCGGAGCGCACACCGGCCGGAACGGCGGCTCCGCCTCGAAGCACTCGGAGATGGAGCCGAGGCAGCCCTGCTCCGTGAGGCAGCGCTCCAGGCCGAGGAGCAGCGACCGGCAGCGTGCCCGCGTCTCGGCCGTGTTCCCGCGGACGGTGAGGCAGGCATCGACGAAGGGGCCGAGCAGCCAGGGCCAGACCAGCCCCTGGTGGTAGGCGCCGTCCCGCTCCGAGGGCCCGCCGCCGCAGCGGGGCTGGTAGCCCGGGTCCTCCCGGGCGAGGGTGCGCAGGCCCACGGGGGTGAGGAGCTCGGCCTCCACCCGGTGCAGCACTGCCATCCGGTGCATCTCGCCGAGGAGTGGGAAGGCGAGGCCGAGCGCGAGGAGCTGATTCGGGCGAATCCGGTCGTCCGGACCCTCGGGGAGGATGACGTCGTAGAGGCAGCCGCGCGCCGGGTTCCAGAACGCCCGCTGGAAGGAAGCGGCCGCGCGCGCCGCGAGCGCTCCGTACTCCGCGGCGCGGGCGCCGTCGCCCAGGCTGCCCGCCCACTGCTCCATGAGGCGGAGCGCATTGTGGAAGAGAGCGTTCACCTCCACCGGCTTGCCGTGGCGCGGCGTCACCGGCACGCCGTCCACCCGCGCGTCCATCCAGGTGAGGTTGGTGCCGGGTCCGCCGGCGACGAGCAATCCGTCGGCCGGGTCGACGCGGATCCCATGGTGGGTGCCCTGGAGATGCGCCTCGAGGATGTCCTGAGCCGCCGGGTAGAAGACGTCGGCGAGGAAGCCCTTCTCGCCGCCGGCGCGCAGGTAGGCGTGCACCGCCTGGAACATCCAGAGGGTGGCGTCGGCGGTGTTGTACTCGGCCGGCCCGGTCCGGTCGGGGAACCGGTTGGGGACCAGCCCGCCGTCGAGGTGGCGGAGGAATCCCTCCAGGACGCCGCGGGCCAGCGAGAGCCTGCCGGTGGCGAGGAGGAGCCCGGGGAGGGAGATCATCGTGTCCCGTCCCCAGTCGGTGAACCAGGGGTAGCCGGCGAGGACCGTCGGCGAGCCGTCGGCGCGGGTGGCCAGGAACTGGTCGGCGGCGCTCCGCAGCCGCCCGTCGACCGGGTCGCCCACCTGCCGCCGGCGGGCGAGCATCTGTGCCTCCAGCCGGAGGGCGTCTCCGGTCCCGAACCTCGCCGCCTCGTCGAGCGTGGCCACCACCCAGCCCGGACGGTCGGGGCGGAGCTCGACCTCGAAGCTCCCCGGGAGAAGCAGGTCCTCGCGGTAGTCGAGCCCGCGGTCGAGCTCCTCCTGGTACTCGACGTTCTCGTGCCAGCAGGGCGCCGGGCGGAAGGCGTCGCCCGGGTGGTGGAGGTGAAGCGCGGGAAGCTCCGGGTAGGGACGGAAGGTCAGGCGCCGCAGGCCACCCCGTTCCTCCTCCGCCACCGCCGCCCTGGCCGCGTCGTTCCTCTGCACCAGGGCGTGGTAGTCGCGGAAGGCGAGGAGCGGCTCGAGGCGGAGCCTGGCCGGTCGGTCGCTCCGGTAGAGCACCACCACCGTCTGTGCGCCCGGGACGAGGAAGAGGCGCCGCTCGACGAGGGCCTCGCCCGCCCGGAACCTCCACGTCGGACAGGGGTCGAGGCGAAACTCCTCCAGGAGCCGGTAGCCGGTGGGATGGAGCGTGCCCGGGTACTGGTTGGTGGCGAGCGGTGCCTCGCCGGACGGGCCGAGCACCGTCTCCTCGAGCCGGGAGAGCGTCACCCGCCGCTCCACCGGGGGATGGAGCGAGGCGACCAGGAGCCCGTGGTAGCGCCGGGTATTCGCCCCGGCCGCCGTCCCCATGGAAAACGCTCCCGTCCCGTTCGTCTCCAGCCATTCGAGACGGGAGGAGACCGCGTAGTCGACGCACGCCTCGTGCCCGACGACGATGGGAGGAACGGGGATGGGTCCGCCGGAGGGCCGCACGCCCCGGGAGCCTGGCTCATCGGGGCTCACCCTTCCAGACCGGGGGGGGGACCCGGGTAACCCTGCGGGCGTCCGGATCGTCTCCGGTCACGCGGAAGTCATCGAAACACTCCGACGAGGCTGACCATGGCTTTTTCAGTCGTCACCGTCCTGACCCGGGCCCGGTCCATCGCCGACCGGCTGAGCTGGGCGGGCCCGCTGCTCGTCCGCCTGTCGCTGGCCGGCGTCTTCATCTTCACCGGCTGGGGCAAGCTGCACGATCTCGAGAGGATCACCGGATTCTTCACCGAGCTCGGCATTCCGATGCCCGGCGTCAATGCGGTGGTGGTCTCCGCTCTCGAGTTCGTGGGCGGTCTGTTGCTCCTCGTCGGACTCTTCACCCGGTTCGCCGCCCTGCCGCTCGCCTTCTCCATGGTGGTGGCCATCGTCACCGCCAGGCGAGGGGAGATCGAGGGCATCGCCAGCGTGCTCGCCTTCAACGAGTTCACCTACCTGGCCTGCTTCCTCTGGCTCGCCCTGGCGGGTGCAGGGGCCATCTCGCTCGACCGGCTCCTCTTCGGCCGGATGGCCGGGGCCGGTCCACACCCCGCTCTCCCGGTGTCGGCCCCGGCCACCGGGCCGAGCCCCTGACCGCGGACCTTCGCGCCCTTCCTCCGGGTGCCGGCGTCACCCTCTTGACCTCCATGCCGCACCCCGCCAAGCGGCGCGCCCGAAAGCTTCTGGAGCGCGCCGGCCGCTTCCGCCTACAAGGGGCCGGGGCGGGGAGGGAGGATGACCGAAGCGGTGCTGGAGATCTGGCCCGGACGTCCACAGCCCCTCGGCGCAACCTGGGACGGTCAGGGAGTCAACTTCGCCGTCTTCTCGGAGTGGGCAGAGCGGATCGAGGTCTGCCTCTTCGACCCCGCGCAGCCCGCCCGGCAGACGCAGCGGTTCACGCTGCCCGTCACCACGCACGGCGTCCGCCACGGCTACCTCCCCCGACTGCCGCTGGGGACGCTCTACGGCCTCCGGGCCCACGGCCCCTGGGCTCCGGAGCGGGGCCTGCGCTTCAACCCCGCCAAGCTGCTTCTCGATCCCTACGCCCGCAGCATCACCGGGCGGCCGGACCTCTCGCACTCCGCCCACGTCAGGAACGAAGGGTCGGACGACCTGGTCCTCGACCCCACCGACAGCGCCGATGCCACGCCGCGGGCGGTGGTGGTGGACCACGGCTTCGACTGGGAGGGTGACCGGCCGCCACGGACCCCGTGGACCCGCTCCATCGTGTACGAGCTTCACGTGCGGGGCTTCACCCGCCGGCACCCCGAGGTCCCGCCCGAGCTCCGCGGCACGTACGGCGGGCTGGTGCACCCGGCGCCCATCGCGCACCTGAAATCGCTGGGGGTGACCGCGGTGGAGCTGCTGCCGGTCCACCAGGCCGCGGACGAGGGCTTCCTCCGCGCGCGGGGCCTGACCAACTACTGGGGCTACAACACCATCGGCTTCTTCGCGCCGGACGTGGCCCACGCTTGCAGCGGGGCGCTCAACGTGGTCAACGAGTTCAAGGGGATGGTCAAGGGCCTCCACCGTGCCGGCATCGAGGTCATCCTCGACGTGGTCTACAACCACACCGCCGAGGGGGACCACCAGGGACCGACGCTCTGCTTCCGTGGTCTGGACAACCCCACCTATTACCGGCTCAAGCCCGACAATCCCCGCTACTACGTCGACGTGGCCGGGACGGGCAACACGCTCAACTTCGACCATCCCCAGACGTTGAAGTTCGCTCTCGACTCCCTGCGCTACTGGGTCCAGGAGATGCACGTCGACGGGTTCCGCTTCGACCTCGCCGTGGCGCTGGGGCGCCAGGGGGGGACGTTCTCGCGCCGCGCGGCCTTCTTCCAGGCGGTGCACCAGGACCCGGTGCTCAGCCAGGTGAAGCTCATCGCCGAGCCCTGGGACCTCGGCCCGGGAGGCTACCAGCAGGGGAACTTCCCGGTGGCCTTCAGCGAGTGGAACGGAAAGTACCGTGACGCCTTCCGGCGCTACTGGAAGGGGGACGACAATCTGGCCGCGGAGATCGGCTACCGGCTCACCGGCTCCTCCGACCTCTTCCAGCTCTCCGGGCGCGGGCCCACCGCCTCCATCAACTTCATCACCTCGCACGACGGCTTCACGCTCCACGACCTGGTCACCTACCAGGCGAAGCACAACGAGGCCAACGGCGAGGGAAACCGCGACGGCAGCGACGACAACAACTCCTGGAACTGCGGCGTGGAAGGGGAGACCGACGACCCGCCGGTGCGGGCGCTCCGGGACCGGATGATGCGCAACTTCCTGGCCACCCTCTTCCTCAGCCAGGGCGTCCCCATGCTCCTCGCCGGAGACGAGATGGGCCGGACGCAGGGGGGAAACAACAACGCCTACTGCCAGGACAACGAGGTCTCCTGGCTCGAGTGGGAGCTCGACGACTGGCGCCGGAGCCTCCTCGCCTTCACCCGCCTCCTCATTCAGACCCGGCTCTCCGAGCCGGTGCTCGCCCGCCGGGATTTCTTCCAGGGACACCACATCTTCGACTCCCAGCTCAAGGACGTGGCCTGGTTCCGGCCGGACGGCGCGGAGATGCTCCAGGAGGACTGGCAGAAGCCGGTGCTTCGCTCCTTCGGGTTCCTGCTCGGGGGCGACGCCATCGGCGAGGTCGACGAGCGGGGCCGCCGGCTCTCCGGAGACACGCTCCTCATCCTCCTCAACGCCGACCAGAAGGCGGTGCCGTTCGTCATCCCCGCCCTGGAATGGGGCCGGGACTGGGAGTTCCTCCTGGATACCAGCGACGGGCGCGGGCCCGGTCCCTCCGGCTACCACGCCGGCGGGACGGTGACCGTGGCCGACCGGGCGCTGCTCGTGCTGCGCCGGACCGCCTCCGCGCCGAGCACCGGCTCGCAGCCGTGAACCGGCCCGGGTGAGGTGGGAGATGACCGCGCTCGCTTGGGCAGGATTCAACGCCGGCGTGCTGTTGGTGCTGGCCATCGACCTCGGGCTCACCGGCCGCAAGGGGCGGGCGCTCACCCGGGGCGAGGCGACCCGCTGGGTGCTTCTCTGGGTCACCTTGAGCCTGGTCTTCTGCGCCGGTCTGTGGGCCTTCCGCGGAGCGGAGGCCGGGTTGCAATTCCTGGGCGGATACCTGGTCGAGTACGCGCTCAGCGTCGACAACCTCTTCGTCTTCCTGGTGCTCTTCGAGGCCTTCGGGGTCCGGGGGGAGCACCGCCACCGGCTGCTCTTCTGGGGAGTGCTCGGGGCGATCGTCCTCCGCGCCTCGCTGCTCTTCGCCGGGGCGGCGCTGGTCCGGCGCTTCCAGTGGCTGCTCGTCGCCCTGGGCGCGCTTCTCCTCTGGGCGGCGATCAGGCTTCTGGCGCCGGGCAAGCCCGGGAAGGAGGTGCCCCGGGAGAACGTCGTGGTCAGGCTGGCCCGGCGCGTGCTTCCGATGGCCGTCTCCCCGCCCGAGGGGAGGTTCACCCTGGCCGTCCGCGAGGATGGGCGGCTCCGGTTCACCCCTCTCTTCCTGGTGCTGCTCATGGTCGAGACCACCGACCTGGTCTTCGCCTTCGACTCCATCCCCGCCGTGCTCGGGATGAGCCGGGACCCCTTCATCCTCTACACGAGCAACGTCTGCGCCGTCCTCGGCCTGCGCTCGCTCTTCTTCGTCCTCGAGGCGCTCATCGGCCGCCTGGCCTACCTCCGGCCCGCGCTGGCCGCGGTGCTGGCCTTCGTGGGGGCGAAGATGGTCCTCGAGCCCTGGGTGGTGGTGCCCATCTGGCTGTCGCTGGCGGTCATCGGCGGAATCTTCGCCGCCGCGGTGCTCGCTTCTCTGCTCCGGCCGCCGCCGGGACGCTCGCCGGGCCCCCGGCGATGAGGTTGCGGTCACCCGGCCGTCCCTGTGATGGTTCGGGCCGATGTCCAGCACCACCACCGAGGGCGTGAAGGTGACGGTCAGGCCGAGCTTCTGGCCGGAGAGGAGCTCTCCGGAGAGCGGGCAGTTCGCCTTCCGCTACCTGGTGCAGCTGGACAACCTCGGGCCGGAGCCGGCGCAGCTCCGCACCCGCCACTGGGTGATCAGCGACGCCGACGGCCACGTGGAGGAGGTGCGCGGCGAGGGCGTGGTCGGCAAGCAGCCCTTTCTCAACGCCGGCGAGCACTTCGAGTACGCGAGCTGGGTGATGCTGCGAACGCCCTTCGGGACCATGCGCGGAAGCTTCCAGATGGAACGGCCGGACGGCCGGCGCTTCGATGCACGGATCGCCGAGTTTCCGTTGACCCAGCCTCACGCGCTCCACTGATGACCGCACGCCAGGGTCTCCTCCTCGTCAATCTCGGCACCCCGGACGCGCCCGAGACCGGCGCCGTTCGACGCTACCTGCGAGAGTTCCTCTCCGATCCGCGCGTCCTGGACATCCCGGCGCCGGCCCGCTGGGCGCTCCTCGAGCTGGCCATCCTTCCCACCCGTCCGGCTCGCTCCGCCGAGGCGTACCGCAAGGTGTGGATGGCCGAGGGCTCCCCGCTCCTCGTCCATGGCCGGGCGCTGGCGGCCCGGGTGCAGGAGGCGCTCGGGCCCGGGTGGGTGGTGGAGCTGGGGATGCGCTACGGCCGGCCGTCGCTCGACGCGGCGCTGGAGCGGCTCGCCGCGGCCGCCGTCCAGGCCATCACCGTGCTCCCCCTCTACCCCCAGTACGCGGCGAGCTCGACCGGCTCGAGCCTGGAGCGCATCCACCGGCTCACCGGAGGCGCCTGGAACGTGCCCGCGCTCCGGGTGGTCCCCCCGTTCCACGACCACCCGGCCTTCCTCGATGCCTGGGGAGCGGTGGCGCGCCCGGTGCTCGCCGAGGCCCGCGCCGACCACGTGCTCTTCAGCTTCCACGGGCTGCCCGAGCGGCAGGTGCAGAAGAGCGATCCCTCCGGGGGCCACTGCCTGCGCTCGGCGGACTGCTGCGACCGGCCGGTGGCGGAGAGCGCCTTCTGCTACCGCCGGCAATGCTTCGCCACCGCCCGCGCGCTGGCGGCGCGGCTCGACCTGTCGCCGGAGCGGACCACGGTCAGCTTCCAGTCGCGGCTGGGCCGCACGCCGTGGCTGAAGCCCTACACCGACCTGCTCCTCGGCGACCTGGTTCAACAGGGAGTCCGCCGCTTGGCCGTCCTCTGCCCGGCGTTCGTCGCCGACTGCCTGGAGACGCTGGAGGAGATCGGCATCCGCGCCCGGGCCGACTTCCTCCGGGCCGGAGGCGAGTCGCTCACCCTCGTCCCGAGCCTGAATTCCCACCCCTCCTGGGTCCAGGCGGTGACCGTGCTCCTCGGCCAGGCGCGGCCCGGCTCAGAGCCCTGAGCCCGCTCCGGCGCGCGGGGCGGAGGCGCGGACCAGGCGGTCGAGGACGGCCAGCCCCAGCCCCTCCGCCTCCGGGACGACGACCACTGCCACGTCCACCCCGGCGGCATCCACGGCGCGGAGGAGCTCGTACAGGGCGCGGGCCAGCTCGGGCACCTCCTCCGGCGCGGTGAGGTGGACCACTCCCGGAGGGACGGCGATGGCTGCCGGACCGCAGAGCGCCACCCGGCGGCCCTCCCGGACGAGGCGGGCGGCCAGCTCGGCGGCGCCCGAGCGCGGGGCGAGCGAGAGGCCGGCGCGCGGCGCGTAGTGCGACGGAAGCATGCCCGGCGCGCGGACGTCCCCTCCCGCGCGCAGCGCCGGCCGCCGTCCGAGGACGCTCTCCAGCGCCTCGAGGGAAACGCCGCCCGGGCGCAGCACGGCCGGCTCGGGCCCGCTCAGGTCGACGATGGTCGACTCGAGGCCCACGCTGCACCGGCCGCCGTCGAGCACCAGGTCCACCTCGTCCCCCAGGTCCTCCACCACGTGGCCCGCCTGCGTCGGGGACACCCGCCCGAAACGGTTCGCGCTCGGCGCGGCCAGACCTCCGCCGAAGGCGCCGAGCACCGCCAGCGCCACCGGGTGCGCCGGGACGCGCACGGCCACCGTTCCCTGGCCGCCGGTGACGGTGTCGGAGGCGCGCGCCGACCGGGGCAGCACCAGGGTGAGCGGCCCGGGCCAGAAGGCGCGGGCCAGCCTCTCCGCCTCGGCCGGTAGCCGGTTCACCCAGGCCGGCACCGCCTCCGCCGAGCCGAGGTGGACGATGAGGGGATGGGTGGAGGGCCGACCCTTGACGGCGAAGATGCGGCGAACGGCGAGCTCGTTCTCCGCATCGGCGGCCAGGCCGTAGACGGTTTCGGTGGGAAGGCCGACCAGTCCGCCCTGGCGGAGCAGGTCCACCGCGCGGCGAAGGACGTCGGGCGTGGGCTGTTCCGGGGGGCGGGCCATCTTCGGTGGTAAGCATGGGCGATGGCCGAGTTCGAGCGCTACCTGGCGAGAAGCCCGATGCCCGCCCCGGCCCGTGCCGTCTTCGACTGGCATGCCCGGCCGGGGGCCTTCGAGCGCCTCCTGCCCCCCTTCGAACGGGTGGAGGTGGTGCAGCGCACGGGCGGCATCGAGGTGGGCTCCCGCACCGTGCTCCGCGTCTGGCTCGGCCCCCTGCCGCGCACCTGGGTGGCGGTCCACACCGCCCTCGAGGACGGCGCCAGCTTCCGGGACCGGCAGGAATCCGGCCCCTTCGCGCTCTTCGAGCAGACGCACCGGATGATCCCGGAGGGAGCCGATCGCTCGGTGCTGGAGGACGAGGTCCACTACCGGCTCCCGGGAGGCGCCCTCGGCCAGCTCGCCGGCGGTGGGCTGGCCCGGGCCCGGCTCGAGTCGCTCTTCGCCTATCGCCACGCCCTCCTCGCCGCGGATCTCGTCCGGCACGGTGCGCTGGCCGGTCCGGCGCTGCGGGTGGGCGTCGGGGGCTCGCACGGATTCATCGGAACCGCCCTCTGCCGCTTCCTGGTCACCGGGGGGCACTCCGTCACCCGGCTTCCCCGCTCGGGAATCACCCCGGCGATGCTCGAGGGGCTCGATGCCCTGGTGCTGCTCGGCGGGGCCTCCATCGGCGCCGGTCGCTGGACGCGTTCCCTCCGCGCGCAGATCCGCGAGAGCCGCGTCTCCGCCACCGCCCGGGTGGTGGAGGCCATGCGCGCCTGTGCCCGCCCGCCCCGGGTGCTGCTCTCCGGCTCGGCCATCGGCTTCTACGGGGACCGGGGAAGCGAGCCACTCGACGAGACCTCCTCGCCGGGGGAAGGGTTCCTGGCGGAGATCTGCCAGGCCTGGGAGGCGGCGGCGCGGGGGGCGGAGTCGCTCGGCGCCCGGGTGGTGCTCCTCCGGACGGGGATGGTGCTCAGCCCGGAGGGCGGTGCGCTGGCCAAGCTCGCTCCCCTCTTCCGGGCCTTCGCCGGCGGCCGGGTGGGCAGCGGGCGGCAGATCTACAGCTGGGTCGCCCTCGAGGACGTGGTGGGCGCCATCCACTTCGCGCTCCGCACTCCGGGGCTGAAGGGACCGGTGAATCTCACCGCGCCCGAGCCGGTGACCAACGGCGCCTTCACCGAGGTCCTGGGCAAGGTGCTCCGGCGTCCCACGCCCGCCCCGGTTCCGGCGCTGGCCGTCCTGGCCGTGTTCGGCGAGATGGGGCGGCAGACGGTGCTCGCCTCGGCCCAGGTCGCGCCGCGGGCCCTGCTCGAGGCCGGGTTCACCTTCCGGTGGCCGGGGCTGGACGAGGCCCTGGGCTTCTGCCTGGGAACGGACCGGCTGGAGAGCGCGGCCTGACCGGCCCCGGCGCTCAGCCCGCTCGCAGCGCGCTCCAGGCGCCGGCGAGGCCGAAGAGGATGAACAGCGCGGCGGCCGTCCAGCGGACCGCCGGGTGGTGAACGTAAGGGGACAGCCTCTGGCCGGCGAACACCGCCAGCCCGTCGCTGACCATCATTCCGGCCGTCGTCCCCAGGGTGACCAGCACCGGCGCGCCGAAGCGCGCCGCCAGGGCGGCGGTGGCGAGCTGTGTCTTGTCGCCCATCTCCGCCAGGAAGAAGGCCACCACCGTGGTCAGGAACGGGCCGAAGCGGGGTGGTCCCTTCCGCTCGCGGAGCGAATCCGGGTGCAGCGTCCAGAGGCCGAATCCGATGAAGAGGAGCCCGAGCGCCACCCCGAGGGCACGGTGCGGGACGAGCCCGGCCACCCAGGCGCCGACCGTCGAGGCCAGGGAATGGTTGGCCACGGTGGCCACCAGGACGCCGGCCATCACCACCCACGGTCTCCGGAAGCGGGCGGCGAGCGCGAAGGCGAGGAGCTGCGTCTTGTCGCCCATCTCGCTCAGGGCGACGAGGACGAAGCTGGCCACCAGGGGGTGGGACATCGGCGAAGGCTAGGGACGGAATGCCGGGCCGGTCCAGCCTTGACGCGCCCACCCACCTCTGGAAAGAGGTGCGCCCGATGATCGAGGTGGACCGCCTCACCAAGTACTACGGCGAGCAGCCGGCCATCCGCGACCTCACCTTCCGCATCTCCCCGGGCGAGGTGGTGGGCTTCCTCGGGCTGAACGGCGCGGGCAAGACCACCACCCTGAAGATCCTGGCCACCGTTCTGCTCCCCTCCTCGGGCTCGGTGCGCATCGACGGGGTGGACGTAGCGCGGGCGCCCCACGCGCTCAAGCGCCGCATCGGGTACCTCCCCGAGGCCCCGCCGCTCTACGACGAGATGACCGTGGGCGGCTACCTGCGCTACGTGGCCGAGCTCCACGGAGTGCCGGGCAGGAAGGCTCGCCTGGCCACCGACGCGGTGGAGGAGCGCACCGGGCTCACCGGCGTGAGCCGGGAGCTGGTCGGCTCCCTGAGCCACGGGTTCCGGCAGCGGGTGGGGGTCGCCCAGGCCCTGGTCCACGACCCGGCGGTGCTCCTCCTCGACGAGCCGGGCAAGGGCCTGGACCCGGTCCAGAACCTCGAGATGCGAAACCTGCTCCGGAGCCTTCGCTCCACCCACACCGTACTGGTCAGCAGTCACATCCTTCCGGAGATCGCCCAGACCTGCGATCGGCTGCTGGTCATCCGGGACGGCGAGCTGGTGGCGCAGGGGACGGAGCACGAGCTGGAGCAGCGGGTGGGCGGGAGCGGCCAGGTGGTCATCCGGGTGCGGGGCTCGCCGTCGGCGGCCGAGGCCGCGGTGCGCGCCGTCTCCGGCGTCGGCGCGGTGACGGTGGTCTCCGCCGACGGCGGCGAGGTGGAGCTCCGGGCCGAGGCGGCGGCCTCGCTCCGGCCGCTCATCGCCCGGGCGGTGGTCTCCGCCGGGCTGGATCTGGTCAAGCTCGACGAGGGGCAGGACCGGCTGGAGTCTCTCTTCCTCCGCCTCACCCGGGGAGCGGACGCGTGACCGCGGCGCGCAACGTGCTCCTCATCGCCGGGCGAGAGCTCCGGGCGATGGTGGGAACGATGACCGGCTGGGTGATCCTCGCCGCCTACCTCACCCTGGCCGGGCTGGCCTTCAACGTCTTCGCCCTGCCCGGGGTCCGCCGCTCCGGCGAGGTCCTCTCCACCTTCTTCTTCTACACCAGCGGCCTCACCGCCGCGGCGGCCATCCTCATCTCCATGCGGCTCCTGGCCGAAGAGCGACAGGCGCAGACGCTGCCGCTGCTCTACGCCTCGCCGGTGGACGACGTGGAGATCGTGCTCGGGAAGTTCCTCGCCGCCCTGGCCTTCCTCTGGAGCATGGCGCTGCTCACCGTGTACATGCCGCTCCTCGTCCTGGTGCACGGCAAGGTGTCGGTGGGACACCTGGTGGCCGGATACCTGGGCATGTTCCTGGTGGGCTCGGTGTCCCTGGCGCTGGGGACGTTCGCCTCGGCGCTCGCCCGGAGCCAGGTGGTCTCCGCCATCCTCGGCGCCTCGCTCCTGGTGGCGCTGGTCGTCACCTGGAACCTGGCCCGCGTCTCCGAGCCACCCTTCGCCGGCTTCTTCGCCGCCCTGGCGCTCTACAACCTCCACTTCGCCCCCTTCCAGGCCGGGGTGGTCCACCTGCGGGACGTCGCCTACTACCTGCTCGTCACCTGGGTCCTGCTCTTTGCAGCCACCCGGGTGGTGGAGGCGCGCCGGTGGCGATGAGCGCTCGGAGCAGCTGGCTCTCCGCCGGCTTCGCCGCCGGCCTGGCCCTGGTCTTCGTCGGGGAAAGGCTTCTCGGGGCCGGCACGGCGCGGGCGGTGTGCACCACGGTGGGCCTGATCCTGGCCCTGGGCGTCTTCGTGCTCCGCCTCGGCCGGGCCACCGCGGAGGAGGACGATGCACGCGCCGCGGTGGAGCGGAGCTTCGCCGGACTCCAGGCGCTCGGCCTCCTGGCCGTCCTCGCCTACTTCCTCCAGTCGGACCTGCTCCCCCGCCTGGGGGGGCCGGACCTGTCGCTGGTGGCGCCGCGCCTGGCGGTGGCGTTCCGCGCGCTCTCGGCCCTGCTCGCCCTGCTCTCGCTCCTGCCCCTTGGCCTGGGGGAGCTGGCCTTCGCCCCGATGGCCCGAGCCTCGGCGGTGGAGGGGAACCGCGTGCGCGACGCGGTCCTCTCCGGGCTGGGGATGTCGGCGGTCCTGGTCTCGGCGCTCGCCCTGGGCTGGGCGGCGGACGCCCGCGACGCCAAGGTCGATCTCTCCTACTTCCGGACCACCCGGCCGAGCGCGGCCACCCGGGCCCTGGTCCGCGGGCTCGGCGAGCCGGTGTCGCTCACCCTCTTCTTCCCGCCCGGGAACGACGTCGGAGCCGCCGTCTTCGACTATGCGCGCGATCTGCAGAAGGAGAACCCGCGCCTGGAGGTGCGGCAGTACGACCAGGCGGTGGACCTGGCCCGCGCGCGCGAGCTGGGCGTGGGAGCGAACGGCGCGGTGGTGGTCAGCCGGGGCACGCGCAAGGAGCTCTACCTTCCCGGCCTGGAGATGGACCAGGCCCGGGGCGAGCTCCGCGCCCTCGACGCGGAGATCTCCAAGCGCCTGGCGCTGGTGTCCCGGCCCAGGCAGATCCTCTACTTCACTGCCGGGCACGGCGAGCGCGTCGAGGTGAATCCCGACGTGCTCGACCCGCGGGGCACGGTGCGCATCTTCCGCGAGCTGCTCCGCGCCCAGAACGACGAGCTCCGGCCGCTCGGGCCGGCCGAGGGCCTGGCCTCCGAGGTGCCCAAGGACGCGGCCGCGGTGCTGGTCATCGGCCCCACCGCCCCGTTCCTCCCCGAGGAGGTGCAGGCCCTGACCCGCTACGTCCGCGGCGGCGGCCGGATGCTGGCCGCCCTCGACCCGGAGGTGGGCGAGACGTTCGACGCGCTCCTCCAGCCGCTCGGCGTCCGGTTCGTGCCCACCCTCCTGGCCAACGACCGCGTCTACATTCCCCGCTCGCACCAGGCGAGCGACCGGGCCATCCTGGTCACCGCCAGCTACTCCTTCCATCCGTCGATGGCCACCCTGGCCCGGCTCGGCATCTCCGCGCCGATGCTCTTCATCACCACCGGGTCGCTCGAGGCGCTGAAGCAGAAGCCGGCGGACGTGTCCGTCGATTTCACGGTCCTGGCGCTCCCGGACACCTTCCGGGACATCCAGGGCAACTTCACCTTCGAGCCGCGGGCGGGCAAGCGGCGGGCCTGGGAGCTGGCGGCGGCGGTGAGCTTGCAGCGCAAGCCCGGCCCGGACGGGCGCGCGGTGGTGGTGGCCGACGCCGACGTGCTCACCGACGTGGTCATGGAAGGCAACCTGGGCAACCGGACCTTCGCCCTGGACGGGGTGCGCTGGCTCCTGGGCGAGGACGCCATCGGGGCGCCGGCCAGCGAGCTCGATACCCCGATGCAGCACACCCGGGATCAGGACGTGCTCTGGTTCTACGTCACCATCTTCCTCGTCCCGGCGCTGGCGCTGGCCGCCGGCTTCGGCATCAACCGGTGGCGGAGAGCGCGCCGGTGAAGGCCAGGGGCGCAGCGCTCCAGGGAGCGATCGCCGCCGGCGCGCTGGCGCTGGCCGCCAGCGTCTGGCTCGGGGGCCCTCCCAGGCCGGAGGCCGGAGCGGTCATCGTCGACTTGCCGCCGGGCTCGGTGCAGCGCATCGCCTGGGAGGACGGGAGCCACCGGGTGGAGGTGGTACGGGACCGCCCCGGGGAGCCGGGGGCTTGGGTCCGCATCGCCCGGAGCAAGTCGCTGCTCGCGCCCGACGCCGGGCAGGACGGTGGAGCCGTGCCCGCCGCGCCCCTGCCCGATGCCGGTCGAGGCGCTCAGCCCGTCGCCGACGGGGGAACCCGCCCCGACGCCGGCCGCCCGGCTCTCTCCAGGGCCGATGCCGGAACCGCGCCCGACGCCGGTGTCCGGGGCGATGCGGGCGTCACGCCTCTGGACATCGCGCCGCCCGCGCCCGACCGGGAGCTCCGCGGGAACGAGACCGCGGAGAAGCTCCTCGACCTCTTCTCCCCGTTCACCGCCGCCCGGGCCCTGGGGGTGGTCGATGCCTCCAAGCGGCGCGAGCTCGGCCTGGAGAACTCGCCCCGCCAGCTCGAGGTGTGGACGCCGTCGGCGCACCTGACCTTCACCATCTCCGTCCCGGTGGGCACCGGAGCGGTGTACCTGCTCACCGACGACGGGCGGGTGTTCGTCCTCGGCGGCACGCTCGTCCAGGACCTGGTCTCCGCCTCGAGCCGGCTGGTGGACCGGCGCCTCCATGCCTTCCGTCCCGAGGAGCCGGACCGGCTCGTCGTCCAGAAGGGCGCCCAGTCCCGCGGCCTGCTCCAGCGCCGGCAGGGCGCCGGGACGCGCATCACCAGCGAATCCCACCCGGACACGACCGACGTCTATGCCCAGGCCTGGACCGAGCGGCTGGTGAAGATCGTCCCCAGCGACATCCTGGGCAAGGGCGAGGTTCCCCCGGAGGGCGAGCCGCACGTCGAGCTCCGCGTCGACCTCCTGCGGGGCGGCCGAGCGATCGGCTTCGTGGAGATCGCCCGGGCCGGACCGGCCTGGTTCGTGCGCAGCGAGCACACCGTGGGCTGGCTCCGGGTGGTGGGCCGCGCCGAGGCCCTGGTGCACGACGCCGAGCGCGTTCTCTCGACTCCCTAGCCTTTGCACTTCTTCATCGGCGCCCGGGTCCAGCCTTCACAGTGCCTGCGTACGTCTGCTCGGGCGAGGGTTCCTCACGGGCCGGATGGACCGGCCGGGCCCCTCGACGCTGAAAAGGAGTTGGCTCAGATGTTTGGCTTGTTCTTCGGAGCGATGTGCCTTCTCGGGCTGGTCTACGTCCTGCGGCGGCCCTACGCCTTCGCGCACGGCGGCTGGTCCCGGGGATGGCATGGACGCCACCGGTTTCGCGGATGGGTCGACGATGGCCGGTGGGGTGACCGGCCGGGAGCGGGGTTCGGGCCTCCCGGCCGGGCCCGCATGATGCTGCGCTGGGTGTACGAGCGCCTGGGCACCTCCCCGGCCCAGGAGACGGTGCTCGCCGATGCCGCCGAGGCGGTGGCCGGCGCCGCCCGGGGCCTGCGCGGCGAATGGGAGCAGACCCGGAACGACCTGGCCCGGGCGCTCCGCTCGGAGCCGTACGAGGCCGAGGCGCTCAGGACGGCCTTCGCGCGCCACGACGAGCGGATCCGCACCCTCCGCGACGTGCTGGCCACCCAGGCGACTCGGGTCCACGAGGTGCTGGATGCCCGCCAGCGGGCCGAGCTCGCCGACCTGCTCGAGCGATCCTCGGGCCGCGACCGGTGGAACGCCTGAGGAGGATGCCATGCGACGCTCTCTGCTCATCGTCCTCCTCGGCCTGGGTGCCGTCGTCGGCTTCGGCTCGGGGATTCACTCCCTCCGCTGGCACTCCTGGGCCCGCCGCGCCGCCTTCGAGCGACACGTGGCCGAGGTGTGCGTGGATGCGGCCCGTTCCGGGCGCGTCCCTCCCGGCCCGGGTCCGGGCCCCGGCGCCGGCTGGTAGGCTCGGGCCCGGCCATGTCCGTCCGGGTGCTGCTCATCGACGACGATCGCCGGCTCCAGGAGCTCCTCAGGACCTTCCTGGAGCAGAACGGAGTCGCCGTGGTGGGCGCCCCGGACGGGGCGCGGGGCCTGCAGCTTCTCGAGTCGGGCGCCTTCGACGCCGTCCTGGTCGACGTGATGATGCCCGGCATCGACGGGCTGGAGGTGCTGCGGCGCATCCGCGCCAAGAGCACCCTCCCCGTGCTCATGCTCACCGCCCGGGGCGACGAGACGGACCGGGTGGTGGGGCTGGAGATCGGCGCCGATGACTATGTCCCCAAGCCCTTCAGCCCGCGCGAGCTGCTGGCGCGGCTGCGGGCGGTGCTCCGCCGCAGCAAGCCGGAGACGCTCGCCGAGCGCCTGGCGGTGGGCGACGTCGTGGTCGACGTGGGAGCCCGCGAGGTCCAGGTGCACGGCCAGCCGGTGGAGCTCACCGGCATCGAGTTCGACATCCTCGTCGCCCTGATGCGGCGCCCCGGACGGGTGGTCCCGCGCGACGCCCTCCTCTCCGAGGCCGGGCGCTCCGACGTCGTGGTCGGGGAGAGGACGGTCGACGTGCACATCTCCCACCTCCGGGCCAAGCTCGGAGACGATCCGCGCGCCCCGCGGCGCATCAAGACGGTGCGCGGCGTGGGGTACGTGCTCGCCCGCGAGGCCTGAGCAGGACGCCGTGCACCGCCGCCGCCATGCCCTCCACGGTCCCGGCGCCTGGCATCGCTGGCGGGCCCAGATGCGGCTCCAGCGCCGGCTCTTCCTCTGGTTCGGCGCCTCCATCTTCGTCACCGGCGTGGTGGTCTCGCTGGTCTTCGCCGGGCTGGGCCGGCTCGACGGCGGCCCCCGGAACAGGTGGCAGGGCGGAACCGAGCTCCTCTCCTGGCAGGCGGCCCAGGTCTGGACGCGTCCCGACGAGCGCACCGCCTGGGCGGCCCATCTTGCCCAGGGGCTCGGCTGGTCGGTCCAGCTCGAGGATGCGGAGCACGGGGCGCTCGGCCGGTTCGGCCCGCCCCTGCACCGGACTCAGCTCCTGGCTCCGGTCCACGCGGGCACGACGCTCGTCGGCTGGGTCCGGGTGGACGCCAACCCGACCTCGCCCGCCGGCATCTGGCAGCTGGCCCTGCTCCTCGTCGTCCTGTGCGGAATGCTCTGGGCGGCGGCGGGACGGATCTCCCGGCGCATCGCCTGGCCGCTGGCCGAGCTCAGCCGGGTGGCCCGGGCCCTGGGCGAGGGAAGGCTCTCCGCCCGGGCCGACGTCCGGGGGCCGGGCGAGGTCCGCGAGCTGGCGGCGGTGATGAACGAGATGGCCGCGCGAATCGAGCGTCAGCTCGCCGAGCAGCGCGAGCTCTTGGCCGCGGTGTCGCACGAGCTCCGGACGCCGCTCTCGCGGGTGCGGCTGCTCCTCGAGCTGGGGCGCAGCGGGGCCGCCGTCCCCCGCACGCTGGACGAGGTGGAGGCCGAGGTGGTGGAGATGGACCGCCTGGTAGGCGAGCTCCTGGCTGGAGCGCGGATGGATTTCTCGGCCATGGCGCGCGTCACCCTCGACGGGCGCGACGTGGCGGCGCGGGCCCTGGAGCGGGCCGGGCTTCCCCCCGGGCTCCTCCGGGTCGAGGCGGAGCGTCGCACCTTCCAGGGCGACCCGACGCTCCTCGGGCGGGCCCTGGCCAACCTCCTCGACAACGCGGCCCGGCACGGCGGCGGCGCGGTGGCCCTCCGCCTCACCGCCGAGCCCGGAGCGCTCCGCTTCTCGGTCGAGGACGCGGGTCCCGGCATCCCCGCTGGCGAGGAGGGCAAGCTCTTCCAGCCCTTCCGGCGCGGGAGCCGCGCGGGCGACGGCGAGACGGCCGGGCTCGGGCTCGGGCTGGCGCTGGTGCGACGCATCGCCGAGGCCCATGGCGGCCGGGCCTTTGCCGAGAACCGGCCCGGCGGCGGCGCGCTCGTCGGCTTCGGCGTTCCGGCATCGCCGTGACGCTGGGAAGCCGCCGCCCGGCGCGCTAGACGTCTGGCCGTGGCTGCTTCCGTCCACGACCCGGAGCTCGCCGCCCGCGTCGAGGCCTTCCTCCGCCGGGTGCGTGGGGACGACGTCCGCCTGGAGGCCATGGCTCCGCTCGCCGGCGGCGCCTGCCAGGACCTGCACCGGGTGGAGCTCACTTCTGCCCGCGGCCCGGAGCGGCTGGTGCTCCGGAGCGACGCCCGCCTGCCGCTGCCGGCGAGCCTCGGCCGCCGGGACGAGTTCGGGGTGGTGGAGGCCGCGCGCGGTGCCGGCGTGCCGACGCCGGCTGTCCACCATCTCACCGAGGGCCTGGTCCGGCCCGGTGCCTGGGCCTACTTCATGGACTGGGTGGACGGGGAGGCCATCGGCCGCCGGGTGGTCAAGGCGCCCGAGCTCGCCGCCGCACGGGAAGGACTTCCCGAGCAGCTGGCCCGCGCCCTGGCCCGGGTCCACACCGTCACGCCCGAGACCCACCCCGGGCTTGCCCTCCGGCCCCTCGACGGGGGTCCGGTGCGGGGCGGGCTGGCCTTCGTGCGCGGGATGCTCGACGGGCTGCGCGAGCCGCATCCCGCCCTGGAGTACGCCTTCCGCTGGCTCGTCGACCACCCGCCGCCGGACGCCGAGATCTGCCTGCTCCACGGGGACTTCCGGACCGGCAATTTCCTCGTCACCCGGGAGGGCCTCTCCGCCGTGCTCGACTGGGAATTCGCCCGCTGGGGAACTCCCGCCGAGGACATCGGCTGGCTCTGCGTCCGGGACTGGCGCT
>DASPUU010000119.1:0-11993 GCA_035622755.1 Myxococcaceae bacterium | reverse complement strand
GCCGCGACCCAGGGCAGGATGCCGCTCCCGGAGGTCATCGCCCCGGCGAGGAAGAGCACCGGGAGGACGACGTAGCGCTCGGCGGTCGTCATGCGCCGGATCCGCTCGCGGTGCCGAGAGACGACGACCAGCCCGAGCCCGAGGGCGAAGAGCATCGCCACCAGCGAGAGGCGGAGCTCGACGGCTGAGCCGATGCCGACCAGGCTCACGCCGATGAGCACTCCCCGCGCGACGTTGAGGCGAAAGTCACGGCCGAGCATGAGCGCCGCGGCCGCGCCGAGGACGAAGCCGGCGACGAGCTGCGCCGGCGCGGCGACATAGAAGGCCAGGGGCCGGGCCGCCGGATGGAGCGGGAGCAGCGCACAGCTCACCGCCGCGAGGAGCACCGGCACCAGGTCATCGGCCGCGGCGAGGTCGAGGAGGCGATCGAAGAGTGGCCCGCGGGCCCGGTAGCGTTCCCGTGCCCACCGGCCCACCGAGCGGGTCGTCTCCGACAGCGCCGCCCCCACCCCGAGCGCCAGCACCCAGCGGTCCCGGTCGTCGAGACCCGCCGCCCGGAGGCGCGGCAGGTACATCAAGGCGAGCTGCACCGCCCCGGTCACGCCGGCGGCGGTCACCAGCGCCACGGCGATGCCGGCGAGCGCACCTGAGATCCGGACCGGACGCCCGAAGACACGTCCGTAGACCAGCCCGGAGTTCAGCGCCAGCCATCCCACCCCGACCTGCATCAGGGGCGTGAAGAGCTCGAGCGTCTCCGCGCTCAGGAGCCCGAGCACCGCCGGGCCCGACACGAAGCCCAGCAGCACCATCCCCGCTCCCGAGGCCAGCCCCCGGGCCCTCTTTCCCCCGCCGCCGACCAGGAAGCCCCCCAGGTAGGAGCCGACGAGGAGAAGCCCGAGGACGGCCAGGCCGGTCACCGCGGGTCCTCGGTCCTGGCCAGCGCCGCCAGCCGGACGCCGGCGTCGTTGAGGGCTCCGGCCACCCGGACCCCGACATCGTCATGACCGGAGGTGACCCGGTACACGGCCGCCCGGGCGTCGAGCGCGCGCAGCTCCACCCGGGCGCCCGAGGCGTGGGACCCGGACGCCTCGAGGAGCAACGACTTGACCTTCGCCTGGTCCGCTGCGCCGTCCACCGCCACCTCCACCGTCACCAGCCGGGCGGGCCCGAGCACCCGGGTGGAGCGGAACAGCGAGACCAGGTGGGGAACGCGCACCGAGCGGCCCCGGGCGTCCTCGAGCACCACCGAGAGCAGGTCGATCTCCTTCACCGTCCCCACCTGCCCGCCCACGTCGACCACCTCTCCCGGACGGAGCGTCCTCCCGTAGACCACCGGGAGCCCGGCGATGACGGCGGCGAAGAGCGGAGCGCAGGCGATGGCCAGGCCGATGAGCAGCGCTCGGGAGAGCGCCTGGAAGGGCCCGGACTCGTCTCCGCTGGTCACCGGCCCGGCGAGCATCACCGCCGCCAGGAGGAGCGCTCCCTGGAGGAGGGTGCCGGTGGGCCGGGCCAGCTCGGCGGGGATCCAGGCCAGGTGCGTCTCTCCCCGGGCCACGCTCCCGAAGAAGAGCTGGACGCTGCGGAGCACCAGGAAGACGACCACCGCCAGGACGGCCAGGGCGAGG
The DNA here is from genome assembly GCA_035622755.1 of Myxococcaceae bacterium. Classification (GTDB taxonomy): domain Bacteria; phylum Myxococcota; class Myxococcia; order Myxococcales; family Myxococcaceae; genus JADGRA01. The sequence continues at coordinate 10,368 of DASPUU010000119.1, read as the reverse complement.
AGCTGGGGAACCGCGCCCACCACCCGGGCGATGAGCCGCCCGAGGGGCTCGAGCATCATCCGCGTGATGCGCGCACCGGCGTCGCTGGTGACGTCGAACCTCGACAGGGCGAAGAGCAGCCAGAGGTAGGCCACCAGCGCCTGGAGGACGCGCTTGGCGAAGCGAAGGAAGACGTGCAGCCCGCCGCGCACGGCCCGCTCGCTGGCCAGCTCCACGTTCCCCAGCCGCACCGCCGGGGTGCCCTGGGGCCTGGCCTCGAGCCAGCGCTCGATGCCCCCCTCCAGGTCGCCCAGCTTCCGGATGATGAGGAAGCAGATCAGGCCGACGAAGACCACCAGGGAGACGGCCAGGACCAGGCTCTGCGCCGCCATCCGGCGCTTCTCGGCCTGCAGCGCGTGCTCGACGGCCGCCGCCGCGGCGGCGGCATGCACCCGCAGGCTCGCGTCCCCGGCGGCGGCCGCGTCCGCCAGACCGAGCTGGATGACCGGAACCGCGCCGGCGAAGAGGGTGATGCGTCCGTCGCTCTCCTCCAGGCGGACCGTCGGCGGCCCCGGCGCCTCCAGCGCGGTGGCCAGGGCGGTGGTCGCCGTGCGGGCACGCTGCTCGGCGGACTGCCCGCCGCTCGGCACGCGCACGGCGTAGACCAGGTGGTCGCGCAGGCGGACGAAGGCCTCCCCCGGAGCCTCCGCCGCGTCCTCGGGCCCGGCCGCACCCACCGCCGGGGCCAGGCCGAGCCACAGCCCGCCGGCCACCGCCAGCCAGGGGAGACGTCTTTGAGCTCGCCCGCTGGGCATGCGGCGGCGGAGCGTCGTCTTCCGTCCCGGTCAACGTCAAGGCACGTGGAAGGCGCGCGACGCTCCGGCAGCAGTTCCGGCTTGACGCCGGCCCCGGTGCGGCCGACAACCTCGGGCCTCGGTCGCCTGGGGAGGACGGGGCGTGCATCCGCTCGGAAGCACCGGTGTCGCCGCGATCATCGGCGTGCTCGTCGGCGCGACCGCCGGGCTCGGCGCCTACACGTTCATCTACGCCCACGGAGCTTCCTACCTGGGAAACGACGCGCGCGCCTGCGCCAACTGCCACATCATGCGGGACGAGTACGACTCCTGGAACCACTCCAGCCATCGGCTGGTGGCCGCCTGCAACGACTGCCACGCGCCCCACGCGCTCCTGCCCAAGCTGTTCACCAAGGCGCTCAACGGGTTCAACCACTCGCTCGCCTTCACCACCGGCCGCTTCCACGAGCCGGTCGAGATCGGCCCGCGCAACCTGCGCATCACCGAGGCCGCCTGCCGCAGCTGCCACGCCGCGCTGGTGGCGGAGATCGACCGTGCCTCGGCCGAGGGAGCTGCGCCGGCCCTGACCTGCACCGGGTGCCACCGCGACGTCGGGCACCTGCACTGAAGAAAGGAGCCCCGCCATGCCCGATCCGAGCGAGTCCCCGCCTGAGAAGCGGCGCAGCCTGAGGGTGGTGGCGCTGGTGGCGCTGCTCAGCGCCGGCCTGGCCGCGCTCATCACCGGCGTCCTGGTCTCCATCTTCGAGAAGAAGCAGGAGCAGAAGAATCCCTTCGTCCGGGTGGTGGAGATCACCGAGGACATCGACGACCCGGCGGTGTGGGGGAAGAATTTCCCGCAGCAGTACGACACCTACCGGCGGACGGTGGACCAGGTGCGGACCCGCTACGGCGGGAGCGAGGCCGTCCCCAGGACGCCCACCCAGGCCGACCCGCGCAGCGTGGTGGCCGAGTCGAAGCTCGAGGAGGACCCGCGGCTGAAGACGCTCTGGAACGGCTACGCCTTCGCCGTCGACTTCCGCGAGGACCGCGGCCACGCCTACATGCTCGACGACCAGACCTACACCGAGCGCCAGAAGGTGGTGAAGCAGCCGGGGACCTGCATCCACTGCCACGCCTCGACCACGGTGGCCATGCGGAAGCTGGGCGGCGGTGACCTGACCCGTGGCTTCGAGGCGCTCAACACCATGCCCTACGTCGAGGCCCGCAAGCAGGTCACCCACCCGGTCTCCTGCATCGACTGCCACGACCCGAAGACGATGGCCCTCCGGGTGACGCGGCCGGCATTCATGGAGGGCATCCGCAAGGTCAAGGCGCTCCAGGGCCACCCGGACTTCGACGTCAACCGGGACGCCACCCGCCAGGAGCTCCGCACCTACGTGTGCGGGCAGTGCCACGTGGAGTACTACTTCAAGGGCCAGGAGAAGCGGCTCACCTTCCCCTGGGACAAGGGGCTGAAGGCGGACGAGATCCTCGCCTACTACGACGGGGTGGGCTTCGCCGACTGGAAGCACAAGGACACCGGCGCGCCCTCGCTCAAGGCCCAGCATCCGGAGTTCGAGATGTTCAACCAGGGTTCGCATGCCCGCGCCGGCGTGGCCTGCGCCGACTGCCACATGCCCTACATGCGGGTGGGGGCGACCAAGGTGAGCGACCACCACGTCCGGAGCCCGCTCCTGAACATCGCCAACGCCTGCCAGACGTGCCACCACGCCTCGGAGGCGGAGCTGAAGGACCGGGTGGAGACCATCCAGAACCGGCACTACGAGCTCCGCAACCACGCCATGGACGCCTTCGGCGACCTGGTGCGGGGCATTTCCGAGTGGCGCGCGGCCGGAGCCACCGACGACCAGCTCGCCCCGGCGCTCCAGGCCCAGCGCCGCGCCGGCTTCCTGCTCGACTTCGCCGAGGCGGAGAACTCCACCGGCTTCCACGCTCCGCAGGAGGCGGCCCGCATCCTCGGGCTCTCGCTGGACTACTCCCGCCACGGCGAGCAGGTGCTCTCCGCCCTGTGGAAGGCCAAGGCCACCGGCGCGGCGCCCGCCGCTCCGGCCAAGGCGACCGAGCCGAAGAAGGCCGGCCGGCGAGCTCCTCCCTGACCCCGGGGCCCTAACCTCCGGCGTGCCGGGCGTGGTGGGGCACGTTGGGGTGCTGGAGGATGAGCGCCCGGACCTGAGGCTGGTGCTTGACCACGGCCTGCTTGAGGAGGTGGGCGAGCACGCTCGGCGGCGTCGGCGCCCAGCGGGCCAGGTTCTGGACGAGGAGGAGCGAGGCGTACGTGCGGGCGCAGAGGATGGCCGCCGTCTTCTGGTCCAGCCCGAGCCCGATGAGCAGCGCCAGCACCCGCCCCTCGGTGTGGAAGAGGAGCTCCACCTTGTCCTCCGCCGCGGCGGTGTTGGTGAACTTGTGGCGCAGCGCCTCCCGGGCGGCCCGCTGGTTCTTCTCCGGGAGCTCGCGGCTGATGCACAGCTTGTAGACCTCGAGGAGGCGCCTGGGGGCGACGACGCGCTGGAGAACGCCCGGAGGGAGCTGCACGTTGCGCAGGAGCAGCCGCTGTACCTCCGCGTCCCGGAGGAAGGCCTCACGCCCGGCCAGCTGCTGGAGCCCGCTCGGATGCGGATGGTGGGCAGCCAGGAGCCGCGCCTGGACGAGCCCGAAGCGGGGATTTCCGAGCAGCTGCGTCACCACCGCCGGGAGCGGGTCGAAGCACAGCGCCGAGAGCACCGGCTCCTCGGCGGTGAGCGCCATCGACGCGCGGGTCTCGGCCGGCAGCGCATGGAGCTCCTGGGCGAAGAGCTGGCGCAGTCGCAGGCCCTCGGGGTCCGGTGGTGGGCTCGGGTCCATGGGTCGCTGGCGATGTCCTCGGCCCGGCGATGCTAGTCGCCTGACGGGACCGGCGCTTCCGGCGCGCTGACGCGATGCGGCAGGTCCGCGCGTGAATCCCCCGCAACCGGCGCCGTCGGAGGCGTGTTGCACGGGCAGCCGTTGCCCGTCCCGGGGAGAGACGATGTCGAACGAACGGATGCCCGTCCCAGGACGCCCTCGAGCGGCGGCACACCGCCTGCCCCTGCTCCTCGCCCTGCTCGCCCAGGCGCTCGGGTGCACCAGCTCGAGCACCGTGCCCGCGGGGCCCGCGCTCGATCCGGACACCGTCCGCTTCCTGGAGCAGAGCACGTTCGGGCCCACCGAGGTGCTCGCCACCCACGTGCAGCAGGTGGGGTTCTCCGGCTTCATCGACGAGCAGCTGGCCGTCCCCCCGAGCAGCCTGGGCGACTACGCGGTGGTGCTCCAGGGACCGGCGCAGGTCTGCCCCACCGGCTCGCCGGCGAACTGCTACCGGGACAACTTCACCGGCTTCCTTCCCGCGGTGCAGTTCTTCCACAACGCCGTCTCGGGCGAGGACCAGCTCCGGCAGCGGGTGGCCTTCGCGCTCGGACAGATCCTGGTGGTCAGCGCGGAGGACGTCCCGACCACCTATGGAATCGCCGACTACCAGACGCTCCTGCTCGACGGCGCCCTCGGCAACTTCCGGCAGCTCCTCGAGTCGGTGACCCTCAGCCCGGCCATGGGCCGGTACCTGAACATGGTCAACAACGACAAGCCCAATCCGGACGCGGGGACGAATCCCAACGAGAACTACGCGCGGGAGCTGCTCCAGCTCTTCTCCATCGGGCTCGTCCAGCTCCGCGCCGACGGGACGGTGGTCACGACCGACGGGGGCGCCCCGGTCCCCACCTACGATCAGGGCGTCGTCGAGGGCTTCGCCCACGTCTTCACCGGCTGGACCTACCCCACCCTTCCCGGCGCGACGCTGCGGACGCACAACCCGGTCTACTACCGGGGACCGATGGAGGTGGTGGCCTCCAACCACGACGGCGCGGCCAAGGCGCTGCTCGGCGGGGTGACGCTTCCGGCCGGGCAGACGCCGCAGAAGGACCTCTCCGACGCGCTCGACCTCGTCTTCCAGCACCCGAACCTCGGGCCCTTCATCGGCCGCCAGCTCATCCAGTTCCTGGTGACCAGCAACCCCAGCCCGGCCTACGTCGCTCGGGTGAGCGCCGTCTTCGCCGACGACGGCACCGGGGTGCGCGGCAACCTGGCGGCGGTGGTGCGGACCATCCTCCTCGACCCGGAGGCCCGTGGCGCGGCCAAGACGGACCCGGCCTACGGGAAGCTGCGCGAGCCGGCCCTCCTCATCGCCGGGCTGGCCCGGGCGCTCGGCGTGCAGACCGACGGCGTCTACCTCCGCAACGCCTGCGCGGCCGTCGGCCAGGACGTCTTCCAGGCGCCCAGCGTCTTCAACTTCTACCCCCCCAACGCGCCGCTCCCCGGGACGTCGCTGCTCAGCCCGCCGTCGGTCCTGTTCGACAGCACCACGGCGCTGAGCCGGTCGAACGTGGTCTACACGCTGCTCTTCAGCAAGGTCGCCCCGGACGCCACCATCGCCGGGGCCACGGGCACGGTCGCCCCGCTCACCGACCTGGCGAGCTCGGCCGGGGACGCGGGCGCTCTGGCCGATCGGCTGGATGCGCTGCTCATGCACCGGACGATGTCCGCCGGGATGCGCTCGGCCGTCCTCTCCGCGGTGAACGCCGTGCCCGCCTCCGACCCGGTCGGCCGTGTCCGGGCCGCGGCCTACGTCATCGCGACCTCGGCGCAGTACCAGGTGGAGAGGTGATCATGCGCATCTCGCGGCGGAGCTTCCTCGAGGGCCTGGGGGCCATGGGGCTGGCCGCCTCGGTCGGCCGGCTGGCGGAGAGCCCGGCCTGGGGCCAGACGGCGCCCGACTACCGGGCGCTGGTGTGCGTGTTTCTCTTCGGCGGGAACGACGGCAACAACATGGTCGTCCCGGTGGATGCCGCCGGGTACGCGGCCTATGCCGCCGCGCGAGGGACGAGCACCGGGGGCCTGGCGCTCGCCCAGTCGGCGGTGCTTCCCCTGGCTCCGGCCTCGGGAGCGGCCGCCTACGGCTTCCATCCCAGGCTCACCGAGCTGCAGGCGCTCTGGGACGCGGGCGTGCTGGCCATCGTCTTCAACGTCGGAACGCTGCTCGCCCCCACCGACAAGCAGACCTACCTCCAGAACTCCGTCCCCCTGCCCCTGAGCCTGCTCTCGCACCAGGACCAGCAGCACCAGTGGCAGTCGGCGCTGTCCGACCAGTATTCGCGGACCGGCTGGGGGGGACGCATCGGCGACGGCCTGCCCGGGTCCTCGCTCCCCCCGGTCATCTCCATCAGCGGGGACCAGCTCTTCACCCTGGGCAACTCGACGAGCCCCCTGGCGCTCCCCCCGGCGGGCGGCGGCTTCGGGCTGGCCGGGTTCGACGGCTCGGCCGAGGCCAGCGCGCGCCTCCAGGCGATGGACGACGTGCGGATGCTCCAGGAGGAGAACCTCATCGTCCAGGCCACCCAGTCCCAGACCTCTCGCGCGCTGGCGGCGAGCAGGCTCATCGCCCCGGTGCTGGCCGGGACCGGGTCCACCGTGGACGCGCTCTTCGCCGGCCTCACCTCCAGCCTGGCCAAGCAGCTCCTCCAGGTGGCGCGGATCATCGCCGCCCGCCAGACGCTGGGGGCCGGGCGGCAGATCTTCTTCGTCAGCCAGAACGGCTACGACACGCACAACGACCAGCTCAACCGCCAGGGAAACCTGTTCGGTGACCTCTCACCGGCGCTGAAGGCGTTCTACGACGCCACCGTGCAGCTGGGCGTGGCCGACGCCGTCACCACCTTCACCCTCTCCGACTTCGCGCGGACGCTCCAGCCGGCCTCCGGCGGCGGCTCGGACCACGCCTGGGGGAACCATCACCTGGTCATCGGCGGAGCCGTCCGGGGCCGACAGACGTACGGCACCTTCCCGGTCCTCCAGCTGGGCGGGCCAGACGACTTCAGCGGCCAGGGGAGGTGGGTGCCGACGCTGGCCGTCGACCAGTACGCCGCCACGCTGGCCACCTGGTTCGGCGTGAGCGCGGCCGACCTGACCACCGTCCTGCCCTACCTGGGCCGCTACCCGACCGCGAACCTGGGCTTCCTCGGCTGAGCCAAGGGGTCAGGCCACCACCCGGACCGGGATCCCGCTGAAGGCGGCTCCGCCCGTCAGGGCATCGACGGCCTGGTCGTCGGTGAGGTCGTTGATGCTCACCCCGGGATGCGCGGCGGCGACGCGGGTCTGGACTCCGGGGCGCCCGTGGCCCCACCCGTGGGGGATGCTCACCGTCCCGGGCATCATCTCCTCGCTCACCTCGAGCGGGATGGGGATGCTCCCCACCCGCGATTCCACCCGCACCAGCTGACCCGAGCGCAGCCCCCGGGCGGAGGCGTCGCCGGGGTGCATGAGCAGCGTGCACCGCTCGGGCCCCTTCACCAGGCGCTGGCTGTTGTGCATCCAGGAGTTGTTGCTGCGCAGCTGGCGGCGCCCGACGAGCTGCAACCAGCCGTCGGCGGTCACTGCCCCGGGCCCGAGCAGCCGCTCCCGGAGACGGGCCACGTCCTCGACGAGCTCCGGCGGCGCGAGCTGGATGCGCCGGCCGGGCGTGAAGAGCCGGCCCGGCAGGCAGGGCTCGAGCGGTCCGAGGTCGATGCCATGCGGCGCCGCCTCGAGCGCCCGGAGCGTGAGCCGGCGCTCCGAACCCCTGCCGTGGGGGCCGAGCCGCAGCCCGAGGTCGAGCAGCCGGCGCGGAGTGGCCAGCGACAGGACCAGCGTCCGCCCGGCGCGCCGGAGCCAGCCCAGGCGGCCGCGCCCGGCGAGCCGGGCGGAGAGGGCGTGGAAGATCTCCCAGTCGTGCCGCGCGTCGGCGGCCGGGGCGAACAGCGCCGGCGAGTACTTGGCCGTGTTGCGCACCGCCAGGAGGTGGAAGACGACGTCGTAGTGGTCGTGCTCGAGGGGGGAGGTGGGCGGAAGGATGAGGTGGGCGTGGCGGGTGGTCTCGTTGACGTAGAAGTCCACCGCCGCCATGAAGTCGAGCGAGGCCAGGGCTCGCTCGAGCCGGGCGCCGTTGGGCGTGGAGAGAACGGGGTTGCCGGCGATGGTGAGCAGGCCGGTGATGCGCCCCGGCCCGGGAGTGAGGATCTCCTCCGCCAGGGCGGCCACCGGGTACTCGCCGCTGAACTCGGGAAGCCCGCGGACGCGCGACCGCCGGCGACGGAAGTGGCCACGGCCGGCCAGCCCACCCCGCAGGACGTCGAAGGCGGGCCGGGTGAACATCGCGCCCCCGGGGCGGTCGAGGTTTCCGGTGACGGCGTTGAGAACGTTGAGCAGCCACTGGCAGAGGCCGCCGAACTCCTGGGTGGACAGCCCGACCCTCCCGTAGGCCACCGCCCGGGGAGCCGAGGCAAAGCCCCGGGCCAGGCTGCGGATGCTCTCCGGCGCGATGCCGGTGGCCCCGGCGACGCCCTCGGGCGAGAACTCGCGCACCATCCGCTCCACCTGCTCGAGGCCGTCGGAGAAACCGGCCAGCCGGCCCGGCGCCACCCTGCCTTCCGCGAACAGCGTGTGCAGCAGCGCCAGGAGGAGGAGCGCATCGCTGCCCGGACGGATGAAGTGGTGAACGTCCGCCAGCTCGGCGGTCTCCGTGCGGCGCGGGTCCACCACCACCAGGCGGCCGCCGCGGGCCCGCAGCGCCTTGAGCCGGAGCGGCATCCCCGGCGCGGTCATCAGGCTCCCGTTGGACACCACCGGGTTCGCCCCGAGCAGGAGCAGGAAGTCGGTGCGGTCCACGTCCGGGATGGGAAGCAGAAGCTGGTGGCCGAACATGAGCAGCGCCGCCAGGTGATGCGGGAGCTGGTCGACGCTGGTCGCGAGTAGCGATTCTTCGTCCCCAGCGCCTTGACCAGCGGAACCCCGGCCAGGACCGTTCCCCAGTTGTGGACCGAGGGATTTCCGAGATAGACGGCCGCCGCATCGCGGCCGGCCGATTCCTGGATGCCGGCCAGCCGCTCCGCCGTCTCGTCCAGGGCCTCCCTCCAGCTCACCCGTGCCCAGCCGGAGGAGGTGCGCCGGACGGGGTGACGCAACCGGTCCGGGTCGGCGTGGACGTCGGGCAGCGCGGTCGCCTTCGGGCACAGGAACCCGCGGCTGAACGGGTCCTCCCGGTCGCCCCGGAGGGAGGTGACCGTCTCGCCCTCCACTTCCAGGGTCAGGCCGCACATCGCCTCGCAGAGGGTGCAGGTCCGGTGGTGGAGCGGCACGCGGGGAGCCTCCCGGGAAGGGCGAAGTTACTCGCGAACGTACTGCGCCATGCCGTTGCCGAAGGACCAGTCCTCCCGGCCCACCTCGACCAGGCTGACCACCAGCTCCGCGGCCGGGACGCCCGCCCCGGAGGCCAGCTCGGCCATCCGGCGGTAGAGCGCCTGCTTCTGCGCCGTGGTGCGCCCCCGGCTCAGCGTCACCTGCACCAGGACCGGGTCCTCGTGCCGGATGCCCAGGTAGGCGGGGGCGAAGCGCAGCTCACCTGCGCGGTGGGCGGTGACCACCTGGAAGCGATCGTCCGCCGGGACATCGATGGTCTCCACCAGCGCCTGGTGAACGGCGTCCGCGATGCGACTCCTCATCTCGACAGGGCGAGTGTCCGACAGGTCGATGCGCACGAACGGCATGGTGGGCTCCCTCCTCGGGGGTGCTGCCCGAGCGGGCCGCACGCTCGGGTTCCCCGGGGTCGGAAGGTACTCCGGCTCGGCTGCGACGGTGGACCACGCTCGAACACCTTGTGTTCAAAAGTATGACCCTCCTATGCTTTTCCGGCCGCCGCAGCGGCGGCGTCGGGGTGGTGGCCCGGGGTTCCCCGGGTTCCCCCGCGGGGAGGCAGCGTGATGAAGTCTCGGGGAAGGCTGAGCTGGACCCTGATCCTCTGTCCGGTCCTGCTCGGGCTCGCGCCCCCGGAGCCCCCCTCCGCCTGGCGCCTCACGAAGACCAACGAAGGTGGAACGGTCAAGTGCAGGATGGAATCGGAGAAGGCGCCGGTCAACGACGGCTACCAGAACGTATCCGCCCGCATCCTGGTCACCCCGGACGGCGTGGTGCAGATCGTCAGCGAGTCGACCTTCGACGCCGGCTCGGGGGACATCGGCATCCAGGTGGACACCCGGCCGCTGGTGAAGATGGACAAGCTCCAGGGGGAGAAGACGGTCGTCTTCACCGAGGCGGCGGCGACGCTCATCCCCCAGTTCAAGGCCGGACTGCGCGCCCGGGCGCAGCTGCGCTTCTGGCCCACCTGGCCGGTGACCGGCACCCACGATGCCGAGTTCAGCCTCATCGGCTTCACCAAGACGTACGAAGAGATGTCCGGGAGCTGCAGGTAGGGAGGAGGGAGGGTCACCATGGGCCTGCGTCTGAAGTTCAACCTGGTGTTGATCGCGGTGTTCGCGGTGGGCATCGCCTGTTCCGGTTACATCTCCCGGCGCATCCTGCAGCAGAACGCCAAGGACGAGATCGTCCGGAACGCGGAGCTGCTCATGCAGGCCGCCCAGGCGGTGCGCGGCTACACCGTCGCCCAGGTCAAGCCCCAGCTCGAGCTCCAGCTGATGCGCGTCTTCCTCCCCCAGTCCGTCCCGGCCTACGCGGCCACCGAGGTGTTCAACAACCT
>DASPUU010000118.1:0-7832 GCA_035622755.1 Myxococcaceae bacterium | reverse complement strand
CTCCCCTTCATCCCCAAGGAGGAGGGGAAGGTGGAGACCGAGTCACGGAAGATCCTCGGCCGCTGGGAACCGGGGAGGGCCGCGGTGGAGGTCCACCCCATGCGCGTCTCGGCCACCTGCACGCGGGTGGCGGTGCTCGACGGGCACACCGAGTCCGTGTCCGTCTCGCTCGGGCGCCAGGCCGCGCTGGAGGAGGTGCGGGCCGTCCTGCGGGACTGGCCGGGGGATCCCACCGCCCGGGCGCTCCCTTCGACGCCGCCGCGCTGGATCGAGGTCGTCGACGCCCCGGATCGTCCCCAGCCACGCCTGGACCGCGACACGCACGGCGGCATGGCCACCACCGTCGGACGCCTCCGCGAGGACCCGGTGCTGGAGCACGGCGTGAAGTTCGTGCTCGTGTCGCACAACACCAAGCTCGGGGCGGCCAGGGGCGCGGTGCTCGGGGCGGAGCTGGCCAAGAGCCAGGGGCTTCTCTAGCCCCGCCGGGCGAGGCCGGTGAAGAAGCGCTCGGCCCGAAGCCCCCGGGTGCACTAGGGTGCCGGAACGGGGAGTGGTCCGAAGAGGCTCCCGGAGGGAGAACAAGACCAATGGCCTATTACGTCGCCGAGCCGTGCATCAAGTGCAAGTACACCGACTGCGTCGAGGTCTGCCCGGTCAACTGCTTCTACGAGGGCGAGAACTTCCTCGTCATTCACCCCGACGAATGCATCGACTGCGGCGCCTGCGAGCCGGTGTGCCCCACCAAGGCCATCTTCCCGGAGGCCGACCTTCCGGAGAAGTGGGCGGAGTACAAGGAGATCAACACCACCTACTCCAAGCAGTGGCCGAACATCTCCGAGAAGCGAGACCCGCTTCCCGAGGCCGAGCAGTTCAAGGACGTGGAGAGCAAGCGGAGCCTGCTGTCCCTGGCCCCGGGCAAGAAGAAGGAGTGAAGCTGCGCCGGGGCCAGCGCTCGACCGGCGGATCCCGGACTCCCGCGCGGCCAGGGTGGCTCAGCTCCGCGGCCCGCAGTCCCATTCCAGACGGCACAGGCGGACGCCGCGCTCGCCGAGGCCGGCGGCGAGCTGCCGTGCCTGGGCCGGCCCGAAGGCCCCGCCCCGGAGCCGGACGGCCACCCGCCCCGGCCCGAGGCGCTCGAGATGGACCCTTTGCCCGAGCGGCCCGCCGATGGAGAAGCCCAGGGCGAGCCTCCCCTGCCGGGTGAAGAGCTCGACACGCTCGACGAGAGCGAGCACGGTCTCCATCGCCGCCCGGGCCGGAGCCGGCGGGGGCGGAGAGGGGAGCGAGGGCGCCCGGGCCGCGGCCTCCGGTGATCCGCGGCCCCCGGCCTGCCCGGCGACGTCCGGCTCGGGCGGTGGGCGCAGGTCCGCCGATCCGGCCGAGCTTCCCGCCGGCGAGGGCGGCCGGGAACCGGGCGGGACGCGGGCGCCGGACTCCTCGAGCCGCCCTCGCAGCCGCTGCTCGGCGACCCGGAGCGAGCCCGCCCCGGCCTCGAGCCGGGTCTCGACGCGGATGTCCATCTCGCTGCGCGCGCGCCGGAGGTCCGGTGCCACGCTCTGGACCGGAGGGCGCATCGGTGACGTCGCCCCTCCCGCTGCATGGCGAGCTGGCGGCTTGACGAGCTTCCGTCGTAGGGCGGCGACGAACGTCCGCGAGGCGACACGCCGAACGTCCCCTCCCCGAGACCCGTGCTCCTGCTCCACGCGCATCGCCTTCCCTCCGCCGACGACGGGGCCGGTGGCGAGCAGGCATCGTGCCAGTGCGCTCACCCTCCCGGGGCGACGGAAGGGGGACTGGTGCAACCCGGACCGACTCGCATAGGGTGCCGGCCCCGTCATGGCCGAGCCCTCCGCCTCCACCGTCATCTCGCCGGTCCGCGACGAGGCGGAGCTGATGCAGGCGCTCGCCATCCGCGAGGTGGTCTTCATCGAGGAACAGCACGTCCCCGAGGGCATCGAGCGCGATGCCGAGGATGCGCGTGCCTTCCACGTCCTGGCTTTCTCCGGAGGCCACGCCATCGGCACCGGGCGGCTGGTGACGCTGCCGGCGCCGGTGGCCGGAGCCGCCGGCCGCTGGGGGCAGGTGGGCCGCATGGCCGTGCTCCAGGCACACCGGGGCGAGGGGGTGGGCACCCAGCTCCTCGCCGCCCTGGAGGACGAGGCCCGGCGCCAGGGGATGGCCGGCATCGTCCTTCACGCCCAGCTCTACGCGCTCGGCTTCTACCGCCGGCATGGCTACGAGCCGGTCGGCCCGGTGTTCCAGGAAGCCGACATCGACCACGTGGAGATGCGCAAGGCGTTCTAGGGCGCGGGCGGCGGCGCGGCCGTCACCGCCGGACGAGGACGCGCCGCGTCTTCACTCGCGCGGGCGAGGAACTCCGGCAGCGCCATCGCCCGCTCCACGCTCCGGGCGCGCAGGGCCCGGGCCCGTTCGCGGAAGCCGTCCTGGGCGAGGACCACCCGCGGCGAGCGGCGCGCCATCCCCGCCGCCTCGCGGATGAGCTGGAGCATCGCCGGGGGATCCGGCTCGTAGACGCCGAGTCGCTGGGCCTCGATGTAGCTCACGTGGCTCCGCTCCGCGCCCGGGATGTAGTGGAACAGGAGCATGGGCCCGAGCTCCGTCTCCAGGAGCTCCTGGAGGGTCGCCGGCGCGAGGCTCCCCAGGACCGGCACGTCGGCGATTCCCATCAGCGCGGCCAGGAGGGCCGGGGAAACGTAGCCGAAGATGTGCAGCCCGGCCCCGGCCATCGGGGCGAGGTCCGCCTGGAAGCGCTCATCGCGCCCGCAGACGACCACCACGTTCACCGACGCCCGCAGGGCCCCGTCGCGCAGGACCCGGCGCAGCACCGGCTCGGTCTTCGCCGTCCAGGCCGAGCCTCCCAGAAAGAGCAGCGTCGGCCGGTCGATCCGGAGGGAGGCGAAGCTGGGGAACTCCTGGGCCACGTCGTCGCGCAGGGAGGCGCGCACCACGCCGCGGGGCTCCGTCCTCAGCCGGGTCCCGACGCGGGTGAATGCCTCGCGGGCAAGGAAGCCGGAGAGATGGAGGCGGTCCTCGGGGACTCCCTCCCCGCGGTAGTGGGCCAGGGTGTCCTCGCCCATGACCAGGAGGTAGTCCGGCTGGAGCTCAGGGCTGGGCGGGAAGTAGCTCTCGCTGGGCGCCCCGTAGTCGGGCACCGCGCCGATGAGCGGCACCGGGAGGCGGAGGGAGCGGCGCGCGCGGGCCAGCACCATGGTGAGCAGGGCGTGCGTGGAGAGGACCACGTCGAAGCGATTGCCGCCGAGCAGCGCCCGCGCCTCGCGCTGCAGCCGGGGGGTGAGCCACATCCCGACCTCCATCGCCCAGCGTTGCCGGCTCAGCTCGTAGACCGTGCCCTGGAAGCGGGTCAGGTGATGCACGCAGAGCGCATAGAAGCGCTGCACCGAGCTGTCGGCGCTGGTCCAGCTCACGGGCTCGAAGGCGCGGTGCTCCGGGTCCGCGCGGCGCAGCACCCCGACGAAGGAGTCGCGCAGGGTGTTGTGGCCGGCGCCGGCTTCGAGGGAGCAGAGAAGGACGCGACGTGGCATGGCTGGCGCGCTGGAGCCAGATAACACTGCGCCTCGAAGGTGACAATCCGAGGGCGGGCTCAGCGCGGCGCTCGGTGCCCCGTCCGCTTCGGCGGCGAGGCGTTGAGCGGGTCCTCGGGCCAGGCATGGCGCGGGTACCGCCGCGCCAGCTCTCGACGCAGGCCCGGGTAGTGCCGCGTCCAGAAGCCGGCCAGGTCGGTGGTCACCTGGACCGGCCGCTGGTTGGGGGCGAGGAGCTGGAGCACCAGGGGAAGCTTGCCGTCACACACCCGGGGGCCCTGGCGCAGGCCGAAGAAGTCCTGGAGGCGCGAGGCGACGAAGGGCGGAGCGCCGGGCGGGTAGTGGACCGCCAGCGAGCGACCGCCGGGCAAGAGGATCCGGGCCGGGAGGGCGCGCGCGAGCAGCTCGCGCACCGGAACCGGCAGGTGGGCCTCGAGAACGGCCTGGACCGAGGCGGGGTCGAGCTCCGCCAGGCTGGAGCGGCCCTCGGCGAGCGCGGCGATGACCGCTTCCCGCAGCTCCGGCCCGGGCGGCTTGACCCCTGACTCGGGGTAGCTCCGGGCCAGGTGCCCGAGCCGTGCCTGCCAGCTCGCGAGGAGCTCGGCGTCCACGAGGCGCTCCAGCGCTCCCCGGCGGAGCTCCTCGGCGACCAGGCGGAAGGCCGCCTCGGAAGGCGGCGCCGGACTCCGGGTCTCCTCGAGGACGAGCTCCCGATAGCGAAGCCGGCTCACCCGGTCCACCCGGGACTGCTCAGGATTCCACTCCAGCGCGTCCTCGTCCCGGAGGCGCTCCGGGAACAGGTCGAGGAGCCATTCCGCCTCCACCTCGCTCGCCACCCGGACGCGGGTCTTCGGTCCACGCGGACCGCTGCGCACCTCGGCATCGAGGGCGACGAGCAGGAGCGGCTCGCGGACGGCGCTCGCCTCGTCCAGCGTCGCGCTCCCTCCCTCGGAGAGGATGAGGTCGGCCCGGTGGGCCACCCGCCGGCGGGCGACCCGGTCGGGAAAGCCGGCCAGGAGCGACACGAGAAGCGCATCCTCCCGGGCGGCGTCGGTGGCTGGGGGTGGGCGCCCGGCGTCGACCAGGCGCCGGAGCTGTCGGGCCGCTCGCTGGACCGCCGCCAGCGTCGCCGCATCGAGATCGCGCCGCCGTCCATGCTCCGCCGAGGCGAGGTCGGCCAGCCGCTCGAGGACGTCGGAGCGCGCGCTCACCGGGGCTCCCGGAGACCGCTCGGCGCCGAGGGCGGTCCGTGCCGAGCGCCGGAGGTCTCGCTCGCCGAGGAGAGCGACGGCCGACGCCGCCTGGGAGGCGACGCCCCGGCGCTCGCCCTCCACCACGACGCGTGCCAGGCGCGGGTGGATGGGAAAGGCGAGCATGCGGCGGCCGAGGGGCGTCAGCGCGCCGTCCGGTCCGAGCGCCCCGAGGTCGGCCAGGAGGCGCTCGGCCGCCTCGAGCGCCGGCGGGGCAGGGGCCTCGAAGAAGGCAAAGCGCCGGCGGTCCACGACCCCGGCCGCCGCCAGCGCCAGGACCGCCTCCGACAGGTCGCTTCGGGCGATCTCCGGCGTCGTGTGCGGCGGGCGCGTCTCGAAGTCGGCGCGGGTGTAGAGGCGCAGCGCGCGGCCGGCCCGGGTCCGCCCGGCGCGCCCGGCGCGCTGGATCGCGCTCGCCTGGCTGATCGGCAAGATCTGAAGCGAGGGCAGCCCGGACCAGGGCGAGTGGACGCTGATCCGAGCCAGCCCCGAGTCGATGACCGCCGCCACGCCGGGCACGGTGATCGAGGTCTCCGCGACGTTGGTGGAGAGGATGAGCTTGCGCCCCGGACCGGACCGGACGGCTCGCTCCTGATCGGCGATGCTCAAATCGCCGTGGAGCGGGGTGACGGTGAGCCCGTGGCGCTCGGCGAAGGCCGCACAGGCCTCCTGCGCGCGGCGGATCTCCGAGGCCCCGGGAAGGAACGCCAGCACGTCGCCCTCCGGGAGGCTGCTCAGGAGCCGCTTGAGCGCACCGAGGACCTGCTCCTCGAGCGGCCGCCGGTCGGCAGCGGCCAGATGCTCGACGTCGACCGGGAAGGCGCGTCCCTCGGAGGTGAGCACCGGACAGCCGCCGAGAAAGCCGGCCAGGGGCCGGGCGTCGAGGGTGGCGGACATGACCACCAGCCGCAGCGGACTTCCCTCGGCCTGGAGCCGACGGAGGAGGGCGAGCGCGATGTCCCCCGGCAGCTGCCGCTCGTGAAACTCGTCGAGCACCACCACTCCCACCCCGGCCAGCGTCGGGTCGGAGAGCAACCGCCGGCCGAGGATCCCCTCGGTGAGGAAGCGGATGCGCGTCCTCGGTCCGGTCCGCTCCTCGAAGCGAACCTGGTACCCGACCGTCTCTCCCACCGGCTCCCCGCGCTCCTCGGCCACCCGCCCGGCCGCCAGCCGGGTGGCGAGGCGCCGCGGCTCGAGCACCAGGACCTCGCCGTCGCCGGCGATTCCGGCGTCGAGCAGCGCCGGCGGAACGCGGGTGGTCTTCCCCGCTCCCGGCGCCGCCTGGAGGACCGCCGCCGGACCGGTGCGCAGGGCCTGGACCAGCGAGGGCAGGAGCGCATCGACGGGAAGCGGGGGGAGGGCGCTCGGACCGGCGCGGGCCGTCACGACTGCAGCACCGCCTCGAGCGCCCCGGCGACGGCCAGGGTGGCGAAGGCGTGCGTCGCGCCGGCGGCGGCGAGCTCGGCGACGGTGAAGGAGCCGGTGGCCACCGCCACCGATTCGGCGCCGATGGCCCGCGCCGCCAGCACGTCCTTGGGCGTGTCGCCGATGACCACCACCCGGCCGGCGCCCAGGCGGACGCCGAGATGGCCGGCGCCTCTCTCGGCCCCGCGCCGGAGCAGCGTCGGCCGGTCCTCGTGGTCGCAGCCGAAGCCGCCGAAGGCGAAGCGGTCGAAGAGGCCGACGCGTTCGAGCTTGATGCGCGCCCCTTCCCGGATGTTGCCCGTGCCCAGCCCCACTGCCACCTCGCCCCGCCCCCGGGCGGCGTCGAGGATCTGCTCCATCCCGGCGTGCACCCGGTAGGTGGCGGACGGGGCGGCGGCGACCTCCTCGGCCAGCACCTCGAGGTAGAGGGCGAGCAGGGCGTCGATGGCCTCGGGGGTGGCCTCGCGGCCGAGCGCCGCCAGCCCTCCCCGGACGATGGCCCGGTCGGTCATGCCGTCGAAGCGGAATCCGGAGCAGGCGTCGCGCCGCCCGTGGGCCCGCTCGAAGGCCAGCTCCAGCGCCCGTCGGCCGACGCCGCCGGTGGTGACCAGCGTTCCGTCGACGTCGAAGAGGAGGATGGTCGGCCGCATCGAGGAGAATGCGCATACCAGGGCGGTGCGCGGCTGGCGAGGGGCGAGGTCGCCGCCTCGCCGGACCTGCCCCTCGCGCCGCCCGCTGGGGAAGGCGAGGGATGACGTCGATGGCTGGCCGAGTGGTCTTCTTCCTCCAGTCCGGCAGTTACGAGCCGGCTTACCAGGCGGCGTCGATGGGACTGACCGCGGCGGCGCTGGGTGACGCGGTGGTCTTCGTCTTCGCCTACGACGCCCTCCGCCAGCTCTGCCGCGGGGACTTCGGGCGCCCCCAGTCGGACCGCGAGGTGGTGGAGAGCGCACGGGCGGAGGGCCTCGGCCTGCCGCCTCCGGCGACGATGCTCGGCCAGGCGCGGGGGCTGGGCGCGCGCTGCCTGGCCTGCGACACGATGCTGCGCATCAGCGGAGTGCCCACCGACGAGGCGGAGCAGGTGCTCGACGAGGTCCTCGGGCTTCCGGCCCTCTGGCGGCTCACCGAGGGCGCCCGCCTGGTGTCCTTCTGAGGCGGTTCGACCCCCTCCCGAGGGCGGGGATGCGCCGGTGTGGGATGCTCGGCCAATCTGGATGGTGTCGCGACGCGAGCGGTATGCTCGAGCACGCCTCGATGCCCCATCCGCCCTTGACCTTCTCCGGTCCCGTCCAGCGGTCCAGGGCGGCGGCCGGCGCCGTGGCATGCGCTGGCATGCTCCTCGCCGGCTGCCAGGTCTACGACTTCGTGCCTGTCTCACCGCTGTCGTTGGGCCAGAACTCGCAGGTGACCACGCTCGAGGTCACGCCCTTCAAGCCCAACCTCCTGCTGCTCGTGGACAAGTCGGGCTCGATGGACCTCCCCCTCGACCAGACCAACCTCGCCTGCTTCACCGCGCCCGGCGGCGAGGTGTGCGGGCAGGTGAAGACCTACCCCTGCGCGGTGGCCACCTGCCCCACCCGGTGGAGCACGCTCA
>DASPUU010000117.1:0-5744 GCA_035622755.1 Myxococcaceae bacterium | reverse complement strand
TACCACCGCCCGGGAATCGTCCGGGCGCGCTCGAGGGGCAGCGTGGCGTCGAACGCCCCGAGCGTCTGGCGCAGAGTTTCAGACACCAGGGCGAGCCTCGCTCCGGTCCAGCCCACCCCCCGGCGGCTCCGGCCGGCCGCTCCGGCGCGCTACCCCGCGGTCCAGGTGCCGCCCTCGGCGGCACAGGCCGTCTGGCCGTTCGCGGCGGTGAAGGTCGGCGAGTAGTAGGCCCACTGGTAGGTCACGCTGTAGCCACTGGCCGGGAAGTTGAGGGTGCACTGCCCGACGCGGTTCGTGCTCGGGCAGCTTCCCCCGGTGGTGAAGCTCGCCCCGGCGAGGCCGCTGCCGGTGCAGGCCTCCTGCAGCGCAGTCACCTCGCTCGAGCTGAGCGAGCTGCTCGTGCTCCACTCGTAGCAGAGCCCGACCGTCGTCGAGAAGTTGCAGGTGTACGTGTTGTTGCTGCTGCAGCCTGCTGCTGCGACGCCCATCACCACCCCGGCGAGAACACCCAAGCCCCTGCGCATGACCCACCCCTTGGTGAACGGAAGGCGCACGACCGTAGCAACTTGCGACCAGGAGAGCCATCGAACGGCGCTGCGCCCGCTCGCGCCTCGGTGCGTGTGGCAGGATGTCCGCTCGTGAACGGCGGACACCCTGCGCCGGTGGAGCAGGCCGGCGGTCTCATCCGCGGGCTCGGAGCGCGGGACGGAGCGCTGATCACCGCCGGTGCGATGCTCGGAAGCGGCATCTTTCTCACCACCGCGGACATCGCCCGCCGCCTCCCCCACGGAGGCCTCATCCTGGTGCTCTGGCTGGGCGGCGGCCTGCTCACCCTGGCCGGCGCGCTGACCTACGCCGAGCTGGGGACGATGTTCCCGCGCGCCGGCGGCCAGTATCACTTCCTCAAGGAAGCCTACGGCCGGCTGTGGGGCTTCCTCTTCGGGTGGACGTCCTTCTTCGTGATCATGACCGGAGGCCTCTCCACCATCGCCGTCGGCTTCGGCGAGTACCTGGGCGCGTTCGTCCCCTTCTTCTCCACCGAGCACGTCCTGGCGCACGCCCGGGTGGGCCCCTGGGCCTGGACGCTGACTGGAGCCCAGCTCGGCGGAGCGCTGGCGCTGGCCCTGCTCACCGCGGTCAACCTGGTCGGGCTCCGCCAGGGAGCCCTGGTGCAGAACCTGGCCACCGGTCTCAAGCTCGCCGTGCTCCTGGCCCTCGCCCTGGTCGGGCTGGCCGTTGCCCCGGCGGCCTCGCCGGACCTGCTCGCCCCTCTTCCGCCGGGCAGCCTGGTGGCCGGCCTGGGGCTGGGGATGGTCGCCGTCCTCTGGACCTACGATGGGTGGTACGCGCTCACCTTCTCCGCCGGCGAGATGCGGGCGCCGGAGAGGAACATCCCGCGCGGGCTGGTGGTGGGGGTCCTCGCCGTCAGCGCGCTCTACCTGATCATCAACTGGGTCTATCTCCGCGCCCTTCCGCCGCTCCGGATGGGCCAGACGCCGCGGGTGGCGGAGGCGGCGGCGATGGCGCTCTTCGGACCGGGCGGCGCGCGGCTGGTCTCCGCCGCCGTGCTCATCGCCACCTTCGGCTGTCTGGCCACCAACGTGCTCTGCTGCGCACGCATCTACCAGCCCATGGCCGAGGACGGCCTGTTCTTCCGCGGGCTGGCCAGAATCCATCCCCGGTACCGCACGCCGGCCAGGTCGCTCCTCGCCCAGGGCGGGTGGGGCTGTGCCCTGGCGCTCTCCGGGACCTTCGAGCAGCTCTACACCTGCGTCGTCTTCGCCGGGGTGCTCTTCCACGCCGGCACCGGTGCGGCGGTGTTCGTCCTCCGCCGGACCCGGCCCGAGCTGGAGCGTCCCTACCGGGCCTGGGGCTACCCGTGGGTTCCGGCTGCCTTCGTGGCCGCCTGCCTCCTCCTGGTGGGGACGACGCTGGCCCAGGCTCCGGCCGAGTCGCTGGTCGGGCTCGGGCTGGTGGCTACTGGCCTTCCGGCCTACGCCTTCTGGCAGGGCCGCTGGCGAAGGGCGACCGGCCTCGGTGCCGCCGAGCTCCCGGTCGGGCCGCGGTGAGCGCCGCGGCGTCTCACGGCTTCAGGCCGGCGACGTACTTGGCCACGGCCTGGATTTCCTTGGCCGACAGCTTGAAGGTGTTCATCGGCGGGGGGTGTGACTTGATCGCCGCGGTGACCACCGTCTCGGATCGCCCGGCGACCGGGATGGCCGTCCCGTTCTTTCCCTCCTTGCCGTGGCAGGAGGCGCACGTCTTCTCGTAGAGGGCGGCGCCGTCCGCCGCCAGGGCCGGTCCTGCGCCGCAGAGGGCCAGCGCCAGCCAGACCGCTCGGGTGTTCTTCGTCATGGTCGCTCCGGAGTGGACAGCAGACACCACGGCCGGACGAGCGTTCGATTGCCCGCGCACCGGGTTGCGAGCGCCGCCGGCACGAGCCTACCCTCGCCCGCGCCGGACGGCCGCCCCGGGCCGGGGAAACATCGATGAGTCCTGCGATGCGTCGAGCCTGCCTCTGCCTCGCCGCCTCGGCGTGGCTCTGGCGCTGCAACGGGGCGCCGCCCACCCCCGTCGTCGTCTACCAGGGAGGGGAGATTCTCACCGGCCCGGAGATCGCCATCGTCTTCTGGGGCAACGGCGTCCCCACCGCCCTGCAGGCCAATCTTCCGCTCTTCTACGCGGAGATCACGACGAGCACGGACTACGACTGGCTGAGCGAGTACGACACCCCGAGCCAGAAGGTCGGCCGCGCCTCGCTGCTCGGCACGTTCACCATCGCCCCCTCCAACACGCAGTCGACCCTGGCCGACACCGACATCGAGGCGGAGCTGGCCGCGCAGATCGCCTCCGGCGGCCTGCCCGCGGTGACGGACAACCGGTACTACGCCGTCTACTTCCCGGCGGGTCTGCAGATCCTCTCCGGGCCGACCCAGGACGTCGGCTGTCGGGACTGGAAGGCGTACCACGGCACGCTGGACGCGGGCGTCCCGCCGACCTACGCCGCCTTCCCCACCTGCGACGCCTGCTACACCGAGGAGTGTCCCGCCCCCCGGTTCGCGGTCCACGAGCTCTTCGAGACGATGACCGACCCGTACCTGACCGGCTGGCGGACCGAGGACCTGTCGGAGATCGCCGACCTGTGCGAGAGCGTCATCTCCGACATCTTCCTCCCCGACGGAGGCTCGCTCTCCGTCCAGGGGTTGTGGTCCGACCACTGGAAGCGCTGTCTCATCTCCGGGAACGAGTTCGAGGTCACCGTCCTTCCGGAGACCATGTCCAGCTCCGGACCGGAGGCGCAGTTCCAGGTGCAGCTGAGCGGCCCGGGGGCCGACGCCGGCGATCTCTCGTTCACGGTGAGCAACCTCCCTGCCGGGGTGACCTACGCCGTCACCGCCGAGGACGGTGGAGCTCCCGCGCGCTCCTTGCGCCTCCAGGCCGACGCCTCCCTCCCCTCGTTCACCTTCGAGGTGGAGGTCCGCTCGGAGTTCTGGCGCTCCACCGGTCACGCCTCGGTGCAGGCCGGGGCACAGGGCGGGGGCGGGTGCTCCCAGGCCGGCGGCGGCGCACCCTCGGGATGGCTCCCGCTGGTCGTCCTCCTCCTGGGGCTGACCCGATCGGGCCCCGGAGCGGGGGGGCGTCAGGCGGGGGCGACCTCGACCAGGGCGTCGAACGAGGCCTGCCCGGCGGAGAAGGCGAAGACGTCCACCGCGTCGTCGGGGATGACGGCTGCGCCGGAGGTGAGCCGGTTGAGCCCCTCCCAGCCGTCGCGCATCCAGACCGTGCCCTCCGGGACGTCGGGGGTGACGTGAGCCGACGCCAGGAACTCTCCGCGGGCGTTGGAGAGACGGACAGGGGCGCCGTGGGCGATGCCGCGCCGGCCGGCGTCGGGGGGTGAGATCCACAGCAGTGGCTCCGGGTCGGCCCGGGCGAGCATGGGAAGAGCGCGCCCGTGGTCGTAGAACGCGTGGAACTGGGTCAGCGTCCGCCCCTGGCGGAAGGAGAGGCCTTGCGCCGGGGGAGACGGGGCCTCGTGGACCGGCAGCGGCGGAAGCCCGAGCGCGCGGGCCCGCTCGGAGAGGAGCTCCACCTTCCCGGAGGGCGTGTCGAAGACGCGGTCCGGATAGGCGACGTGCGAGACGCGAAGCGCGCGGCTCCCGCCCTCCTGGCGCAGCGCGGCCACGGTGGCGCGGCCAGTGGAGGGATGGTCGAGGATGGCGTCGATCGGCCCCTCGTCGCTGTCCCAGGGGAAGAAGTCGCGCACGCCGAGGCGCGCCGCCAGCTCGCGCAGAACCCACATCGCCGAGCGCGCCTCCCCGGCCGGCGGGAGCGCCGGGGGCATCAGGTAGAGGTGGGTGTTGGTGCTCTTGCAACCGAGCTCCTCGAGCCACGAGGTGCTGGGCAGGACCAGGTCGGCGTGGCGCCGGGCCGTGTCGTTGAGGAAGAGGTCGTAGCTCACCACCAGGTCGGTGCGCCCGAGCCCCTCGGCCACCCGGCCCGCCTCGGCGAAGGAGGAGACCATGTCCGTGCCGAACAGGAGCAGGACGCGAACCCGCCTCTCGAGCAGGGCCTCGGTGATCCGCGGCATCTGATTGGGGATGTACTCGCCCGGCGGCCGTCGCTCGGGGGCGAAGAGGGTGTTCAGCGCCTGGCCGTGGGACGAGCCCCCGTGGCGCGGTCCGAGCCCACCCCCGGGGATGCCCAGGTTGCCGGTGAGGGCCGGGAGACAGCCCACCGCCCGCGCCCCGTGCCAGCCGCCCGCTCCCTTGTGCATCGAGCTGCCGCCGAGGACGATCATCGCCGGGCGCGTGGTGGCGTAGCGCCGGGCGAGCGCGGCGATGCGCTCCGCCGGGAGGCCGGTGATGGCCGACGCCCACTCCGGAGAGTGAGCGCGAAGGTGGGCGGCGAGCTGGTCGAATCCGAGCGTGTGGCGCGCGACGAACTCACCGTCGAAGAGGCGCTCGGCGACGATGACGTGCATCATTCCCAGCGCCAGGGCGGCGTCCGTCCCCGGCCGGAGGAGAAGCACCTCGTCGGACCGTGAAGCGGCCTCCGTCCGCCGCACGTCGAGCGTCACCACCCGGGCGCCTCGCCGCCGGGCGGCCTCGAGGTGGCGGGCGGTGTTGGGCTGGCTGGCCAGATTGGCGCCCCAGAGCAGGATGAGCCGGGAGTGCTGACCCATGTCCTCCTTGGTGTGGGTCGCCAGGACGCCGGTGAGCCCGAGGCCGAAGGCCCCCAGTCCCCAGCAGATCATCGTCGGGCTCCACCACTGGCAGCCGTAGAGGTTGGCGAACCGGCGCAGGAGCTGGGAGTGAATGCGGGTCCCGTAGTTGTTGGCCAGGAGCCCGTGTCCGGACCAGGCGCCCACCGCCAGCCGTCCGGCGGCCTGCATCGCGGCCACGATGCGGTCCAGCGCCTCGTCCCAGGTCGCCTTCCGCCATTCGCTCCGCCGGTCGGCGCGGACGAGCGGATGCAGGAGCCTCCGCGGATTGTCGAGGATCTCCCGCGAGGCGTGCCCGCGGATGCAGAGAAAGCCTCGGCTGTCCGGGTTCTCCGGGTCGCCGCCCACGGCCACCACCCGCCCGTCCTCGACCTCGACCCGCATGCCACACAGGGTCGGGTGGCAGTTCATCGGACACATCGTCCGGACGACGCGGCGCTCGGGACGGGGCACGAGGAGGCGGAGAATACCGGGAGCGCCGGGCTCCAAGACAGGCCCGCTCCGGGCTCGCGGCCCCCTCGGA
>DASPUU010000116.1:0-3032 GCA_035622755.1 Myxococcaceae bacterium | reverse complement strand
GAGGTGTGGGCTGGGCCGGCGGCGGAGGCGGCGGCGGAGGCGGCTCCTTCTGGCAGCCCGAGAGGAGGACGGCCGCGGCGAGGACACCGAGGGACAGCGCTCCACGAAAGCGGGACACGGGCACCTCCTGTTGCGTCAGCTGGGGGGAAGCTTCAGCACCTGGCCGGGATAGATGAGGTCCGGGTTCTTGATCTGGTCCTTGTTCAGCTCGTAGAGGGCACGCCACTTCCGGGCGTCGCCGAGAAGGTCCTTGGCGATCTTCGACAGGCTGTCGCCCTTGACCACCGTGTACGTGCGCTGGTCCTTCGGGTCCAGCGAGACCGAGGATGACCCGGCCTTCACGTCCGAGAAATCGGGATCGTCGTCTGGAGAACTCATCGGTGAAGCCTCCCTTCGAGCGGCGCCCGAGTGTCGTCGCGCCGCCCTAGCCGGTCAATCGCGGAACACCGAAGGCGCCCCACACCGCCGCCAGGACCAGCGCCAGGCCCAGCAGGACCCGGGTGCGGAAGGCCGGGCTCCCGCCCTGGGCGGCGAGCACCGCCTTGGTCGTCGTGTTCGCGCTGAAGCTGACCAGGAGCGCCAGCAGGCCGAGCGGCGGGCTCACCGTTCCGCCGGCGACGAGCGAGGCCAGGGCCGCCGACGGCGCGTGAACATCCGCGAAGCCCGCCAGCCCGGTGGTGACCACGACTCCCGCCTGCCCGAGCCAGCGTCCGGCCAGGGTGGCGAGCACGTTGACCAGGGTGAGCAGGAGCGCGAAGCCGAGCGCCACCCGCAGGTCGAAGGCTCGGCCGGCCACGTGCGGGCTCTCGCTCCCGCGCGCCGCCCGGAGTGCCTGGAGGCCCGCGAAGGCCAGCGCCGCCAGGCCGCCGGCCACCAGCGGCAGCGCCGCCGTGCGCAGCAGGACCGGGCTGGCCGTGCCGACGAGCACGGCCATCTGCACGAAGGTCGCCACCATCGAGGCGCTGGCCCCGGCGACGGCGGGTCCGAGCAGCTGGGGGGACTGCCGGGAGCGCGTTCCCATCGCGCTCACCGTGGCCGAGGCGGAGACGAACCCCGAGGCGAGGCCGGCCAGGGCGAGCCCGAGACGCGGGCCGACCACTCGCTGGGCGACGTGGCCCGCTCCGGTGAGGGCCATCATCACCACCGCCAGCTGCCACACCCGGTGCGGGTTGAAGGCCCCCAGCGGGTCGAGCGGCCGGTCGGGGAGAAGCGGAAGGACGACCAGCGCGGACACGGCGAGGATGAGGAAGTCGAGCAGCTCGCGCCGGGTGAGGACCCCCTTCACCACCCGGTGGAGGTCGCTCCGGTAGGCGAGCAGCACCGTGGCCAGGAGGCCGATGGCCACCGCCGCCCGCGGCCGGGTCTGGGCCAGCGCCCCGAGCGCATAGCTCAGCACCAGCGCCAGCTCGGTGGTCAGCCCCGGGTCTGTCCTGTCCCCGAGGCCGTAGGCGACGACGATGGCCACGCCCACCACCGCCCCCAGGGCGACCACGACGGGCGTCCCGAGATGGAAGGCCACCGCGCCCAGCGCCGCGGCCAGGGTGAAGGTGCGGATGCCCGCCGGGCTCCGGGAGACGCCGCGCCCCTTGCGGCGCTCCCGCTCGGCTCCGAGGACCAGGCCGATGCCCAGGGCCACGGCGAACCGCCAGGCGGGAAGGTCGAGGAGCTCCACGGCGCCGGCGGACGCTACTCCACGCCGGCCCTGGCGAGGATTGCCCCGGCGAACCGTCCGGCGGCGCCGTCCTCTGCCCACAGCTCCAGCGCCGGCTCGAGCATCTCCAGCTCCATGAGGAGGAAGCTGCCGCCGACCAGGCACCCGTCCACGCGCGCGTAGAGCCAGGGCTCCGGCGCCTCCGCCAGCACCCGGCCCGCCTGGGCGAGGAGGGCCGCGGACGGGGTGGCCGGCTCGGACCGCCCACCGTGCTCGGTCTGCACCCGGAACTCTCCCGCCCGGGGCCGCTTGACGACGGCGTGGCTGAAGCTCCCCTGGATGTAGACGAGGGACCACTCGCCCGCGCTCGCCACCTCCTCGACGAAGGTCTGGACCAGCACCGCGCCCCGGCTCACCAGCGCCCGGAATCGCTCCTCGTCCGCTCCGGCCCGGCCGGTGCGCCAGGTGTCCTCCCCGCTCGCCGAGATGGAGGGCTTCACCACCGCCGCCTTCCAGCCGTTGCGCTCGAGGATGTCCGCCAGGCGGTCCGGCGCGCCGCGCGCGACCAGCTCGGTCGGAACCACCGGAAGCCGTCCGGCCAGCGCGAGGAGGTAGCGCTTGTCCAGGTTCCAGCGCAGGCAGGGGACCGGGTTCCACACCCGCGCCCGCCGCGCCTCCAGCCCGTCCAGCCACCGGCCAAACGCGTCCGGCCGCCGGTGGTAATCCCACGTCGAGCGCACCACCACCGCGTCGAATCGCTCCCAGGAAACGCCCGGTGTGTCCCAGGGGAGGGCCTCCACCCCGGCGCCCCTCGCGTGCAGGGCCTCGGCGGCCAGGGCATCGTCCCGGGTGAGCCCGGGCCCGCCCGGGTAGGTGACGAAGGCGATGCGCGTCAGCGGAGGAGCGCCTCCAGCGCGGCGTCGTCCCGTCGCTCCAGGGCCGCCTCGGCGGCGAGGCTGGTCCCGTCGCGTCCCACGGTCACGACCTGGAGGACCCTTCCCGCCCGGCGGTAGGCGATGGCGGCGTCCCGCGCCTCGAGGCGCCCGTGGACCTCCACCGCATCCCAGCGCGAGGCGTGCCCGACGGTGCAGAGCACCGTGTCGTAGTGCGCGCTCCAGAAGAAGGGGATGTCGCCGAACGGCTCCCGCCGACCCACCATCGAGCGGGCCGCCGCCTGTCCCTGCCGCTCGGCAACCACCCAGTGCTCGATGCGCACGAGCTCTCCGGAGCGCGGGTCCGGGTAACGGGCGACGTCTCCGGCGGCCCACACGCCCGGCGCGCTCGTCCGCAGCTGGGCGTCGACGACGATGCCCGAGTCCACGCGGAGCCCGGCCGCCTGCGCCAGCTCGATGCGCGGCCGGACGCCGACCCCCATCACCAC
>DASPUU010000115.1:0-10833 GCA_035622755.1 Myxococcaceae bacterium | reverse complement strand
CCGTAGTGGGCGGAATCGGTATCGAGCACGAGCTGGTAAGAGGCCGCGCCGGGGAAGCCCACCCGGTAGCCCGACCAGGGCGCGGCGGCGAGGTTGGCCACCACCACCAGGTCGTCCTCGGCCCGCTTCGCCCGGCGCACGAAGGCGTAGACGTTGACGCTGGCGGCGTCGGCCTGGATCCACTGGAAGCCCTCGGGCGCGTCGTCGAGGAGGTGGAGCGCGGGCGCCGACCGGTAGAGCGCGTTGAGGTCCGACACCAGCCGCTGCACCCCGGCGTGGCCCGGGTCCTCGAGCAGGTGCCAGTCCAGGCTCCGCTCGTGGGTCCACTCGCCGGGCTGCCCGAACTCGCCTCCCATGAAGAGGAGCTTTCGCCCGGGATGCGCCCACATCCAGGCGAGCAGCGCGCGGAGGTTGGCCAGCTTGGAGCGCCGGTCCCCGGGCATCTTTCCGTAGAGCGACGCCTTGAGGTGCACCACCTCGTCGTGGGACAGCGGAAGCACGAAGCGCTCGCTGTAGGCGTACATCGTCCCGAAGGTCAGCGCGTGGTGGTTCTTGCTGCGAAAGAACGGGTCGAGCGAGAAGTAGCGAAGCGTGTCGTGCATCCAGCCCATGTTCCATTTGAGGGTGAAGCCCAGGCCGCCCTCCTTGGCCGGCCGGGTGACCCGGGGCCAGGCGGTGGATTCCTCGGCGACGATCAGGACATCCGGGTGGAGCTCGCCCAGGGTGGCGTTGACCTCGCGAAGGAAGGCGATGGCCTCCTCGTTCTCCCGCCCGCCCCAGCGGTTGGGGACCCACTGCCCCGGGGCGCGCGAGTAGTCGAGGTAGAGCATCGACGCCACCGCATCCACGCGCAGACCGTCGACGTGGTACTGCTCGGCCCAGAAGAGGGCGTTGGACACGAGGAAGTTGCGCACCTCGTGGCGGGCGAAGTCGAAGACCAGCGTCCCCCAGTCGGGCTGCTCTCCGCGGCGCGTATCGGCATGCTCGTAGAGCGGGCCGCCGTCGAAGCGGGCCAGGGCCCAGATGTCGCGCGGGAAGTGGGCCGGCACCCAGTCCACCAGCACCCCGATGCCCGCCTGGTGGAGCGTGTCCACCAGGAACCGGAAGTCGTCCGGCTCTCCATGACGGGCGGTGGGCGCGTAGTAGTTGCTCACCTGGTAGCCCCAGCTTCCGCCGAAGGGATGCTCGGCCACCGGTAACAGCTCGACATGGGTGAAGCCGAGCTGCCGCACGTAGTCCGCCAGGAGCGGGGCGAGCTCCCGGTAGGTGAGCGGCCGGTCTTGCTCCTCCACCTTCCGGCGCCAGCTCCCCAGGTGGACCTCGTAGATGCTGAGCGGAGCTCGGGCGACGTCGGCCGCGGCCCGCGCCTCGAGCCAGGCGCCGTCCTGCCAGGCATGGCGGTCGAGGCGTGCCACCACCGAGGCGTTGGCCGGCGGGACCTCGGTGCGGAAGGCGTACGGGTCGGCCTTGAGCATGGGTGGGCCGCCGGAGGCCGGGCGGATCTCGAACTTGTACCGGGCGCCCTCACCGACGTCCGGCACGAAGAGCTCCCAGATGCCGGAGCTTCCCATCCGGCGCATGAGGTGGAGCCGCCCGTCCCACCCGTCGAAGTCGCCCACCACGGACACGCTGGCGGCGGTGGGGGCCCAGACGGCGAACGCGGTCCCGTCCACGCCACCGTGGTGGAGCGGGTGCGCCCCGAGGCGCTCCCAGGGTCGTCGGTGGCGACCCTCGCCGAGCAGGTACAGGTCGAGCTCGCCGAGTGTCGGCCAGAAGGCGTACGGGTCGGCGAGGAGGAAGGAGCGGCCGGGGTAGCGAACCTCGAGGCGGTAAGGGAAGGGCGCGGTGGCCGGGATGCGCACCTCGAAGATTCCCTGGCCCAGGGGCGCCATGGGGAAGGTGCGCCGGTCGTCGGCGACCACGGTCACCCCCTCGGCCTCGGGGCGGAATGCTCGCACCAGGAGGTCGGAGCCGTCCGGGTGCATGCCGAGGACCTGGTGGGGCTCGGGGTGCCTCAGCGCCACCAGCCGGTCGAGCGCCGCCCGGAGCGCAGCGCCCTCGAGCGGCGTCGAGGGCGGCGTGTCCCGCTTCTCGTTCCAGGACGTGGGCTGCACGGCCGGGACGAGCGTAGCCCAGCTCTCCCCGCGGCGCGGGGCGAGCCGGCCTCAGCCGGAAGAGCGCTCGGCCTGGCCGCCCGGGGCCGGGCGGTAGAAGAGGACGAGCGTGTAGCAGTGAAACTCGTTGTCGCTCGACTGGCAGACGACGCGATCCACGATCTCCAGGTCGGCGTTGCTCTTCAGCCACCGGGTGACGGCTTCACCCAGCTCCTCCCGCTCCTTCGCCTTGGTGGCGGAGAAGACCTTCACCCCGGTGAACATGGGCCCTCCCCCTTCCAAGCCCCGTCGGGTCCGGTGTATGGCACGCGCCCCGAAAGACTGTCAAAGCTGCCGTCCCTCCGGCGGAGCCCATGCTCATCGATCTCCACGTCCACTCCCATCTGTCGATGGGATGCCTGCTCGACCCGCGCGCCGTCCTCGAGCGCGCCGCCAGCCACGGGCTGGACGGCGTGGCCTTCACCGAGACCAACACCCAGGACGGCTGTGACGAGCTGCTCGCCCTCGACGGACGCGGGGGCATGCGGGTCTTCATCGGGCTGGAGCTTCTCACCGATCGCGGCCAGTACCTGTGCTTCTTCCCCCGCCCCGACCAGGCCCCCGAGCCGGTGCAGCTCTGGGGGAGCAACCGCGAGCGGCCCTGGAGCGCGGCGGAATGCCTCCCCAAGCTGGAGAGTCTGGGTGCCGTGGTGGTCGCCGGGCGCCCTTACGACCGGGACCTCGCCAACCCGGCTCTGGACTACGTGCTGTCGGTGGGCGGGCTGGCCGCCATCGAGGGCTACAATGCCCGGGTGCGCCAGCCGGCCAACGACCTCGCCGTCGAGGCGGCCGAGAAGCTCAAGCTCGCCTGCGTCGGGGGCAGCGACGCACGGCTCAGCCTGGACGAGGTGGGGCGGGGGGCGACCTTCTTCAAGCGCCCGCTGACCTCGCAGGCGGACCTGCTCCGGGAGCTCCAGGGCCACGACTACTGGCCGGTGATGGTGGGCGACCTGCCCCGGCTCAGCCGGCCGGGCGAAGCGCGCGAGGTGGAGCGAAAGAGCCGCCGCCGCTTCAGGGGACGGTCCCGCTAGCGTCGGGGGCGTGGGATTCCACGAGCCGTCCGTCCTGGAGCTCCGCCGTGCGCAGGCCCCCGGGCCAGGTCCAGGTCTCACGCCGTCCGGAGGGGAGAAAGCTCACCAGACGGGTGAGCGGGTAGCCCCAGGCGGCGACCACGGCCTCGGCGGGCATCTCCGTGACCGTGCGCTTCTCCTTCACCGCGGCACGGACCGCATCGTTCCACCCTTCCTCGGAGGATGCCGGGGTGATGGGCGACAGCCACCGCTCGAGCTCGTCCCAGAAGGCGGCCTCCGAGCCGAGGCTGGCGTCGAGGATGAGCACCGCCTCGCCCCCCGGGCCGAGCGACAGCCGGACGTAGGTGTCGCTCCGGCTGGTTCGCTGGCCGAAGGTCCCCACCGGAAAATCGATGCGGACCACCCGCGCTGGCGTTCCGGCGGGGACGATGTCGGCCAGGAGCATTCCGGGAGGAGGACCATGGCCGCCCACCCGCCACTCCGCGGGAGGCAGCGGGGCGAGGGCGGGGGGCTGGTCCTGGTCTCGTAGGCGATAGCGGAAGGAGGAGATCTGGAGATACCGCGGGCCCTCGGCCCGCACCTCGCGGGAAAGGGCGCCGCGCTCGTCGGGGCTGAGAGCGGCCGGCGCGGCGCATCCGAGGGCCACGGCCACCGCCGTCACGCTCCCGCCGAGCCGCATGCCCTAGCTTCCGGCTGGCTTGTCCGGCTTGGCCGGCGCCGCCGCCGTGCTGCCCTTCGAGCCCTCCGAGGCCGGCGCTGGCGCGGCCGGCTTGCCGTCGGTGGCCTTCGCCTCGCCGCTCGGGCTGGCCGCCGGCTCGCTCGACTTCTTCGAGCCGTAGAGGTCTGCGCTCCAGCCCCCGCCCTTGAGGACGAAGGAGGTTCGGCTCACCACGCGGGACAGGGTCCCCTCGGCGCCGCAGCTCGGGCAGCTGGCCGGGGACGGGTCGTCGAGCTTCTGCAGGACGTCGCTCAGCTTCTGGCAGGAACTGCACTGGTATTCGTAGATGGGCATGACGGGTCAGGCCAACGCGGCCGGCGGCGGGAGCGGGTGACCCTTCGGCCGCTGCGCCCGGGGAAGGTTCACGAGAAAACGGGTGGGGTGGCCGTGTAGCATCGAGCCCCGAGGGTAGGTCGGTTTGGAAGAGGCACGAAATCTAAGCAGCCCAGGCGAGGCGCAAGGCGAGCCGCCCCGGCTGGCGGGCGTCCCGCTCGGCCCCGGCCTGGGAGTGATGCTCTACACGCTCCTGGCCGGTGCGGCCGCGCTCGCCTTCTTCGGGCGGGAGTTTCCCGGACGACTGCCCCTGGACATCGAGCGGCTCACGCCGTTCGTCTTCGGGGCCTTCGTCGCCGCATTTGCCGCCTACCGGTTCGCCCTCGTCCGGATTCACAAGTATCCAGGATTCAAGGCATTTTACCAGGTCGGCCTCGCCGTCGGAGTGTTCCTGCTCCTCTTGCCGTCGGCCCGGTCGAGCTACGGCCCGGTCCCGCGGCCGGGGCTGGCGGCGGACTTCATGGACCTCAACCCCCGGGTCCGTGCCCTGGCGGCGGAGGTCGCCCGGTACCGGCCCGATGCCGAGCGCTATGCTCCTGCCCTGGTCACCGCGCTGGAGGACGAGGATCCGGAGGTGCGCTTGCAGGCGCACCGGTCCCTGGTGCAGATCGCCGGGGTTGACCTCGGGGCGCCGGAGGCGTCGGGAGGGCTGAAGCGGTGGAGAGAGCGGTTCCCGTGACCGAGTGGAGCAAGTCCGAGGCTCTGACGCGCTACATGGCCGAGCACGGCCTGAAGAGCACGCGCCAGCGCAGCCTGATCATCGACACCTTCTTCGCCACCGGCGGCCACCTGTCGGTGGAGGAGCTGTGGAACAGGGTCCGTGGCCAGGACGCCAAGGTCTCGGTGGCCACCGTGTATCGGACGATGAAGCTCCTCCACGACTGCGGCCTGGTCCACGCCCGGAACTTCGGCGATGGGCAGACCCGCTACGAGGCGGCCGCCGGCCGGCACCATCACGACCATCTGATCTGCACCCGGTGCGGGATGATCGTCGAGTTCGAGAACGACCGCATCGAGATGCTCCAGGAAAGGGTGGCGCGACAGCACGGGTTTCGCGTCACCTCGCACAAGATGGAGCTCTACGGCCTGTGCTCGGAGTGCCAGCGGGCGCTCGCCTCCGGGGAGGGTGCGCCGCGCGCCTGACGCCCGTGCTCGCGCTGTGCGTCGGCGCGGGCTGCGCGAGCGCCCCGTCCTCGGCCACCGTTCGGGCGGATGGCTACTTCGCGGTCCTGGCCAACCTCCCTGACGTCCAGGGGCGAACGCTCGACGTCTCCGCGCTCCGGGGGCGCGTGGTGGTGGTGCAGTTCGTGGCCACCTGGTGCTTTCCGTGCATCGCCACCGCGCCCCGCCTCCAGGAGCTCGAGTCGCGCTACGGACGGGAGGGCCTGACCGTCATCGGAGTGGGGATGGACCAGCAGGGCGCCCTGGTCCTGGGACCCTTCCAGGAGCAGCTGCAGCTCACCTATCCGGTGCTGGTCGGAAACGATGCCCTCCGCGAGGGCAAGACCGCCTTCGGACGCATCACCACCCTGCCCACCACGGTCATCGTGGGCCGGGATGGCGCGGTGCTGGCCGCCTTCAAGGGGGTGGCCGAGCAGGGGAGCCTGGAGGCCTTCCTCGAGCAGGCCCTGAAGCAGAAGTGACCGGGACCTCCCCGCGAAGGAGCGCCGGTTTCTTGCCGGGCGGAACCGCGCTGTTACCGTCCGGGGCCGTGTTCTCTCGGAGGCGGCGGGTCACCCGCCGGCCCCCCGAGGGTGACCCTGGGACATGGGACGGCGGAGCCTGCGCGTGGCGGTGATGGTGGCGACGCTGCTGGCCACGCTCTCGGTGCTCGACGCCCGCGGCTTTCGGCGGGCGGCGCGGCTGCGGGCCCAGGTGGAGAGCCTGCGGCAGGCCAACCGACAGCTCGCCGAGGAGAACGCCAGCAGGGCCCGGGAGATCGAGGCCCTGCGCAGTGACCCGGCCGCGGTCGAGCGGGCCGTTCGCGAGGAGCTGGGCTACGTCCGCCCGGGCGAGCTCGTGTTCCAGGTCGAATGAGCCCGACGCCCGTCATCCCCGACGGCCTCCGCCGCCTCATTCGCTGGGCCTCGGTGCTCGCCCCGGGGCTGGCGGTGCTGGCCCCGCTCTGGCTCCTCGCCCGCGGAGGGCTCGGAGATCTCGCCGAGCCCTCCTGGGGGCTGGTGGCCACTCTCCTGGCGGTGCTCGCCGGTTGCGCCGCCGGCGCGGTCCGGAGGGCGGCCGGGGGACGGAGCCACGAGCCGACGCTGGGCGACGACCTGGCGCTGGGCGCGCCCCTGGTCGGGGCGAGCGTGCTCGTGGCGGCGCTCGCCGGTGAGGGGGTCTTCCCTCTGGTCTACCTGGTCATGGCCGGCCTGGTCGGATTCCTCCGCTTTCGGGCGGCGCTTCTCCTGGTGCTCCTGGGCGTGTCGCTGGACGGCTTCCGCGCGCTGCGCTCGGGGGCTCCCCGGCTCCCCGAGCTGGCCGCGCACGCGCTCTTCCTGGCGATGTTCGCCGCCACCTACCGGCTGGTGCTCAACGCCCGGCTGGCGCTCGCCCGGCGCGCGGAGGCCGAGGCGGTGAGGAACCGGCTGCGCGAGGTGGAGGAGGACGCCCGGACGTTCCGGCTGGTGTCCTCGGGGACCGCCGACGGGCTCGAAGCCCGCGACGCCCAGGAGAAGTGGCTCTTGGCCTCGGTCCAGGAGGTGGAGGGAGCCGTGGGCGCGGTGCTGGACGTGGCCGAGCTCGCCATCCGCTCTCACACCTGCGCCGTCTTCCTGCTCGGGGCGGATGACCGGACGCTGCGCCTCCACGACTGCCGGAGCGCGTCGGAGCGGGTGCGGCGCTCGGCGCTGCCCTCGGGGGAAGGCATCCTCGGCGGCGTCGTGCGACGGGCGGTAGCCGTCCGGATGGCTTCGGCCGGCGCCCTGCGCGGGGTCGGATGGTACGACTCGCCGGTGGTGGTCCGGAGCGTGCTTGCCGTGCCGCTCCAGGAGCGGACCGGCCAGCTTCGCGGCGTCTTCCTCGCCGACCGGCTGGTGGCCGAGCCCTTCACCGACGCCGACGAGCAGCTCCTCTCCACGCTGGCCAGGGAGGTGCTCCGGGCGCTGGAGGTGGAGCGCGTCCTGGGCGAGGTGCGGCGGGGGCGGGACGAGAAGGCGCGCTTCTTCCGGGCCATCGAGGAGCTCAACCGGGCGGTGAGCCCGGAGGCGGTATTCTCCGCCGTGCTGGAGAATGCCCGGGCGCTGGCCACCCTCGACTTCGCCGCGCTCACCGTGGTCCAGGAGGACGCGGACGGCGCGCGGAGGCACCAGGTGGCGAAGGTGGCCGGAGCGACCCCGGCGGCGCAGGCGCTCGAGGGTCGCATCTTCGCGGACAACAACGGGCTGGTGGCCAACGTGGTCCGCTATGGAACGCCGCTGCCCGGGCGGGCCCTCCCGGCGATGGAGCACACGGTCCTCTTCGACGACGCCACCGAGCTCCGGGGCCTCGGTGCGCTGCGCATCCTTCCCCTGGTGGCCGGAGACCGCATCCTCGGGACGCTGGTGGCCGGCGCGCGGCGTCGCGGCGCCCTGGGAGAGGACGCCGTGCGGATGCTCGAGGTCCTGGCCATCCAGGCGGCCCAGGCCGTGCTGCGTGCCCAGCTCTTCGAGCAGACGGAGCGTCTGGCGACCACCGACGCGCTCACCGGGCTCGCCAACCGGCGCACCTTCCAGGCGCGGGCCGCGCAGGCGCTGGCCCAGGCGCGGCGCTACGGTCGGGCGTGCGCCGTGCTGGTCACCGACATCGACCACTTCAAGGCGGTCAACGACACCTATGGGCACCCTGCCGGCGACGTGGTGCTCAAGGGAGTGGCCCAGATGCTCCGCGAGCAGGCTCGCGACACCGACGTCGTCGCGCGCTACGGCGGCGAGGAGTTCGCGGTGGTGATGCCGGAGACCGACCTCCGCGGGGCACAGGTCATCGCCGAGCGGCTCCGGGAGGCGGTGGCGGCGCGTGTCTTTCCGACCGAGCTCGGGCCGGTCCGCGCGACGCTCAGCGCTGGGCTGGCGGCAGCGCCCCTGGACGGCACCGAGGTGGATGCCCTGGTCCAGGCGGCCGACCAGTGCCTGTACCAGGCCAAGCGCCAGGGCCGGAACCGGGTGGTCACCTCGGAGTCCACGCGGCCCCGGCTCCAGGCGGGCTGAGCGCACCCGAGACGCGTGACCGTCGTCGTCACCAACCGGGCGAGTGCGGATCCATCCGACAGGGCGGCTGCGGTCGCGGTCGCCGCCCGCTGGGGGGTGCCCTTCGTCCGGCGGCCCGGGAGCGGGGCTCTGCGGGAGCTCCTGGCCAGCGCCGAGGCGGTGCTGGTCGTCGAACGCGGCGCGGTGACCCTCTGGGATGCCGTCGGGAGCGCGCGCTGGTCACCGGGCCTGGCGGCGCTCCGGATCCGCGCGCTGGAGGCAGGACGCCCGGGGGAGGCGCTGGTCCGGGTGGGCGAGCTGGCCCCTGGCGAGCGGGTGCTCGACTGCACCCTCGGGCTCGCCCAGGACGCCCGGCTCGCCGCCCGCCTGGTCGGACCGGAAGGACGGGTGGTGGGCCTGGAGGCGAGCTTGCCTCTGGCGATGTTCGCCGCCGAGGGGCTGCGGCGGGAGAGGAAAGACCCCCGGAGCGCGGACATCGACGTGCGCCATGCCGATGCCCGCGAGTTCCTCGCCGGCCTGGAAGCGGGGTCCTTCGACGTGGTGCTGCTCGACCCCATGTTCACCCGCGAGCGGCGGGCCCAGCCCAGCTTCGCGCTCCTCCGGCGGCTGGCCGCCCGGAGCCCCTTCGGGACCGAGACCCTGGCCGAGGCCCGGCGGGTTGCCCGCCGGCTGGTTCTGGTGAAGGCACCGCGCTACGGGCCGGAGCTCAAGGCCCTCTCCTTGCGCCCGGAGCCCGCCTCGCGCAGCGCAAGCGTGGTCTGGGCGCGCGCTGCCCCCTTCCGGCCGCCGGACGGCGGGTGACCCTAGGCCACCTCGCCCGAGGAGCCCTTGGCCGGCCCCTCGCTGCCGATGGGCGCCAGCTTGCCGGACGGGGCCCCGGCCAGCTCGTGGGGCATCAGCTCGCGGGGGCTCCTGAGGAACTGCGTGGGCGAGACGTGGAGGAGGTTGCTCACCCGCGACGTGTAGAGGCAGGCGTACTGCTCCACCTGGGCCCCGAAGCGGCTGTTCTCGTGCCCTTCCTTGAAGAGGAGGCCCCAGTACGGGTTGAAGCCGGCCTCGATGTCGCGCTCCAGCGTCTCGGCGATGGCGGCGGCCCGCTTGAGCGACCGCCGGAGCGGCTCGAGCTCGCGCTTGGCCCGGAGCCGTTCCGCCTCCAGCGTGGCGCGGTCCACCCGGACCGGCTCTCCACGCCCGGGCGGGGAGGGGGGGAGGCGGTCGAGGCGGCGCTCCAGGCTGGCGAGCAGGGCCTTGTGGTGGTTGACGGCGTCGTCCAGGCGCGCCCGGAGGAGCTCCACCTCGGAGAGACGGGAGATCTCCTCCCGGCGGGCCTCGGTGTAGCGGATCTCGTCCTCGAGCTCCTGGATCACCATGCACGTCCTCCACAGGGATGCCTTCCGGGAGCGCAGGATGTCTCCGTAGATGTGGTCTCCCACGTAGAGGACCTTCTCGCCGGCGAACCCGGTCATCCGCTCGAAGGCGGTCAGGTTCCCGCCCCGGTACACCTTCCATCGGTCGAGCGACTCGGCCTCGCCCACCACCGCGCCGTCCTCGGAATCCGGGTCGAGCTCGAGGAACGGGCCGCCGTCGGCGAAGAAGCCAGGCTTGGCTGCCCCGGTGACCACCACGTCGAAGTAATTCCTCCAGCTCGGGTACTCGGCCACCACACCATCCAGGAGGTGGGACATCACCGCCCGGGTGTAGTCGAGCTGGGAGTTGGTGAGCAGGAAGAGCTTCTTCCCGCCGGAGCGGAGGCGGTGCAGCGCCGGACCCAGCTCCGGGTCGCGGTAGATGTAGCGGGCGATGTCCCGGCGGACGGCGTGCTTGAGCGAGTTGTCCCGGTGCACCGAGTCGATCGCCTCCCGGACGTCGTCGTAGAGCCGGCCGAAGTCGAGCGGCCGCCCGAGCGCCTCGAGGAGCTCGATGATGGCCGCGTAGGCCCAGGCCTCGGGCAGTGAGAACAGGGTGTCCATCCAGGCGTAGCGCTCGCCCCGGATGCGCACCGGCTCGTTGCGGTAGAGGCGCTGCCAGATCGCGTGGTCGAGGGGGCGGAGCCCGTGCCAGGCGCGGCCGACCTGACCGAAGCGGTCCAGCTTGAGCAGGTTGCCGTGGAGGCGGTCCACCACCAGCCCGCGAATGACGAAGGTGTGGTCGTAGGGAAGCAGGCCGACCTCGCGGGGATACCCGTGGTCGGTGATCAGCCGGCCCAGGGTGAGGTCGAAGGACAGCTGCTCGATGCGGCGCTGGTGGTAGATGGCCAGCGTGTAGTCCATGTCGAAGCCAACCATCTCCACGCCCGCCAGCCGTAGGTTGCGGTTGACGAAGACGCCCCGGGCCCGCTCCGCTTCCCGGCGCTCGCGCGGAGCGGTTAGTAGCCGGGCCAGCTCTGCGTCGTCGAGGAGGCCGAGCGCGTCCTC
>DASPUU010000114.1:0-4719 GCA_035622755.1 Myxococcaceae bacterium | reverse complement strand
TCCGTTCGACGCCCGCACCGCCTCCGCCACCTGGTCGAGCGAGACCTGGAATCCGGCCAGGCGGTCGGGATCGAGCTGGACCTGGTACTCCTTGACGAAGCCGCCCACCGAGGCCACCTCGGCCACGCCCGGCACGCCCTGCAGCGCGTAGCGCAGCGTCCAGTCCTGCAGGCTCTGCAGCTGGGACAGGTCGCTTTTCCCGGTGCGGTCGACGAGCGCGTACTCGAACACCCAGCCGACGCCGGTGGCATCGGGCCCGAGCGTGGGAGCCACCCCGGCCGGGAGCTGGCCGGCGACGGTGGCCAGCTGCTCCAGGACCCGGCTCCGCGCCCAGTAGAGGTCGGTCCGCTCCTGGAAGACGATGGTCACGAAGGACATCCCGAACATCGTCTGCCCGCGCACCGCCGAGACGCGCGGGGCGCCGAGCATGGAACGGACGATGGGGTAGGTGACGTTGTCCTCGACCAGGTCCGGGGAGCGCCCCGGCCACTCGGTGAAGACGATGACCTGGACGTCGGAGAGGTCGGGCAGCGCGTCCAGGGCCGTCTCCCGGAGCGACACGGCGCCGGCGGCCACCCCCAGGCCCACCAGCATCAGGGTGACGAAGCGGTTGCCCGCGCACCAGGCGATGAGGCGGCGGATCATCGCCCGCCCCAGCGGGGAAGCGCGTCGCGGAGCTGGGCCTCGCTGGAGAGGAGGAAGGTGGCTCCCAGCGCCACCTCCTCGCCCGGCTCGAGACCGGACAGCACCTCGGTGAAGGCCCCGGCGCGGACGCCGGGCTCGACCGCCACCGGCAGAAGGCTCCCCGGGCCGCGGCGGACGAAGACGTAGGCGTGCTCGCCGGTCCGGAGGAGGGCCCCGTCGGGGATGGAGAGGCGGTCCCCGAGCGGCACCTCGACCATCACGTCGGCCAGCATCCCCGGCCGGAGCATGGCCTGGGCATTCTCGAACTCCAGGCGGGCGCGCACGGTGCGGGTCTTCTCGTCGACGGTGGGGGCGACGAAGCGCACCCGCCCGCGCCAGACGACGCCGGGGAAGCTGGGGAGGGTCATCGTCGCCGGACGGTCGACGGCCAGGTGGGGGGCGTCCATCTCGAACGCGTCGGCCTGCACCCAGACCCGGCCCAGGTTCCCGATGCGGTAGAGCGGCGTCCCGGCCTCCACCCGGGTCCCCTCGACGACGCTCTTCATGAGGACCACGCCGCTCACCGGCGAGTGCAGGGTGACGCGCGACTCGGCGCGCCCGCGGCCGACCAGCGCGAGGAGCTGGTCCGCCGACAAGTCCCAGAGGCGAAGGCGCTCCTCGGCGGCGGCGACCAGCCCCGGGTCTCCCGCCTGCCGGGCGACGAGGTAGTCCTGCTCGGCGGCCAGGAGCTCCGGGCTGTAGAGCGTGAGCAGCGGCTGACCCTTCTGGACCGCCTGGCCCGTCTGGTCCACGGCCAGCCGCTCGATGAAGGCCGGGTACTTGAGGGTGACGTCGGCGATGCGGGTTTCGTCCACCTCCACCCGGGCGGGAAGGCGCAGGATGAGGACCAGGGGACGGCGCTCAGCCTTTCCGAAGCCCACGCCGATGAGCTGCTGCCGGGCGGCGGACACCTCGAGGAGTCGCCCGGCGCCGGCAGGACCGCTCCCCGCGTCGGGCACCGGGGTCTCGCCGGCGCCGACGAAGCTCACGCCGCGCCGGGGAGGAGCGACGCGGAGGCGCAGCTCGGACGGTGCGTGGCCCGGAGCCTGGATGCGCACGAGGATGTGCCAGTCCCCGAGCATGGAGAGCCGGAAGGTCGCCCGGTAGGCGCCGTCGCCGAGGCCCTGGACCTCGCCGCCCTGCCGCATCTCGGGCATGGCGCCCATGGCCGGCATGGTGGCCAGGAAGTCCAGGCTCGCCCCATCCACCGGCCGGCCGGCGGCGTCGCGGAGGCGGAGGAGGAGCCGGTTGTCGCCGGTGGTGGGCGGGTCGGGGCTCACCGTCGCCTCGACCTGGAAATCGCCGGCCCGTCCCTGCGCCGGCGCGGCGGCGCGGCATCCGCCGAGGAGCACCACGGGGGCGAGGAGGGCGACGAGCTCAGTGCGCATCGGCCGGCCCTCCTTCCGCGGCGGCGAGCAGGCCGAGGTCCTCGCCCACGGCCCGCTGGAGGTCGGCCAGGGCCCGGCCGTAGGCGGCGAGGGCCATGGTCAGCTCGAGGCGGTGGCGCCGGAGCTCACGCACCGTGTCCAGGACGAGGAGGAAGTCCCCGCGCCCGGCGGCATAGGAGGCGCGGCTGCTGTCGAGCGCCGCCTGGAGGATGGGGATGAGCCGGTGGTGGAGCTCGGCCACCTTCTCCTGGGCGTGGACGCGGGCCAGCGCATCGCCCACCTCGCCGGCGATGCGCGCCGCCACCCCGCTCCTGGCGGCCGTGGCCGCCTCGCCGGCCGCGCGCGCCGCGGAGACGCGGGCCTCGGTGCGCCCCCACAGCCAGGGGAGGTTGATCTCCAGCCCGGCGAAGAGAAAGTTGCGCTCGCCGGGCTGGTTGAAGGCGTACATGTAACCGAGCAGAGCGCCGAGGTCGGGAACCCGCTCCGCCTCGGCGAGCTGCAGCTGGAGGCTGGCGCCCTGGGCCATGGCCTGGGCCACCTTCAGCTCGCCCCGGTGCTCGAGCGCCCGCGCCCGGAGGGCCTCCAGGTTGGGGACGTCGGGGAGGATGCGCGGCGGCACGGTCGTTCCGGGGAGCTCGGCGGTCCGGTCGAGCAGCGCGCCGAGGCGGGCCCGCGCCCTTCCCTCCTCCTCGCCGGCCACGGCCACGTCCTCCTCGAGCTCGAGCTGGCCGGCCTCGGCCTTGAGCACCTCGGCCTGCTCGCCGCGGCCGACCCTGAGCCGCGCCCCGGCCGCCTCGTGAAGGGCCTCGAGGACCGGCCGGAGCGCGACGTCGATCTCCCGGATGCGCTGCGCCCGGTAGAGCTCGAAGTAAGCGCGGGCCACCTCCACCTCGACGTCCAGGCCGGCCGTGGCCGCCTCGGCGCGGGCGGCGGAGGCCTCGGCCTCGGCGAGCTTCCGGCGGAGGCCCAGCTTTCCGCCCAGGGGGAAGCCCTGGGTGAGCTGGACCATGAGGGGCACGGTGGAGAAATCGAGCGGGGCGTTCCACAGCTCGACCATCAGGCGGGGGTCGTCGAGCGCGCCGGCGCCCTGGGCCGCCGAGCTCAGGCCGCCGGCGCGGAGCGAGGCGACGCGGAGATCCGGATTCTTCGCCCGCGCCTCGGCGAGCAGGTCGGAGAGGCGCAAGGTGGGCTCCGGAGAGGGAGAGGAGGCGGCGAGCATCGCCGCGGCGAGGAAAGACAGCATGGGTTTTCGTGCTCCATCCGGCGAGGCGCCGGCTCGAGAGGGGAAGGGGCCAGACGCCGGCCCCGGGTGCAGGAGCACGTCCTGCGCCGGGTCCGGGGGCCGACGGCCGGAGCGGGAGCAGGTCTCCCGGCCCCGGCCCTCCCTCTCAGATGAGGAGCGAGCGCTGGAGGATGAAGACCGGCGTCCGTCCGGGCGGTCCACCCGGTTCGAGCCGGACGGCGGCCCAGGCGAGCGAGCCCAGGTGCGCCGCAGAGATTGGTGCGGCCACGTCCGCCGCTGGCGCGGTGCGCTCGGGCGCCCGGGCCTGGCTGCCCGCGGTGTCGCGCGCATCGGCCGCGCCGGCCACGGCCCGGAGCGCGTCGCAGCAGGACGCCTCGGCCAGCGCGGGGCCGGCCACGCCCTCGTCGCCGTCCGCCGGGCAGCAGCAGTCGGCGACCCTCTCCCCGAGCGCACGGCAGTAGAAGGCGCCGCCGAGCGAGCCCGTCGCCTGGGCGAGGAGCGCGACCACGACCGGGAAGAAGAACGCCTTCATCTGCAAGCTCGAAGCATAAGAATATCAGAAGCTGTACCGGACGCCCAGGGTCCCCCCCAGAATCTGGTCGCTCACGCCGCTGACCGGCGCCGGGCCAGAGCCCTTGAAGTCGAGCGCGTAGCGGGTGAGGGCGAATCCGACGCGGAGCTGGAGCCGCGGAGCGACGCGGAAGCCGAGCCCGAGCGTGCTGTCGAAGCTCGGCGCCGAGGCGAAGTCCACGAAGTACGGGGGGCTGGTGAGCGGGCCGGCGGAGGAGACGAAGAGGTAGCTGAGCTCGAAGAAGAGGGAACACCAGGCGTTGAAGGCCACGTCGAGCTTCAGGCCGACGTCGAAGGCCCGCCAGTGCACGGCCGGCTGGCCGGTGAGGACGGTGCCGTCGCGGGCCTGGTGAACGTCGAAGTTGTAGGCCTGCCAGCCGACCACCGGGGAGAGCGTGAACATCTTGCCCAGCCGGAGATTGAGCCGGACCCCGATGCCGGCGCCGAAGGAGGCGGCCGGGAAGATCTTCCCCGAGGTGTCGTTCTCGCGCTGCAGCGCCATGCCCACGCCGGTGAACACGCCGGCCTCGATGCCCAGCGAGGAGAAGACGCTCTCCGGCGCGCGGAGGGGATAGAAGGCGACGTACAGGCCCGGCTCGGTGGAGATGGGGACGACCGCGTTGCGGAGCACCGGGTTCGTGGTCGAGCCCCCGCTGTACCCGTACTGGCGGTGCACGATGCCCACCGTGGCCTCCACCTCGACCAGGGGCGGCCAGGCTTCCTCGGCGGCTGGCGCGGGCTCCGCCTCGGCGGCGGGCGCGGCGGCGGGGGCAGCAGCGGCGGCAGCGGCGGCGGGCGGAGCAGCAGCGCCGGCGGGCGGCGCGGCGTGGCCGG
>DASPUU010000113.1:0-15912 GCA_035622755.1 Myxococcaceae bacterium | reverse complement strand
GACGTCGGCCATCTCCCGCTTCACCTGGTTGAACTTGCTGTCGTCGTAGCCGCGGCGCTCGAGCGCCTCGCGGGTGGCCTTGTTCACGCGCTCCTCGTTGGTCAGGTACTCGCGCATGATCGCCGAGAGGTCCATCTCGGCATCGGCGATGCGCATCGGCTCGACCTCGATGTCGCGGTCCTGCATGAGGATCTGCACGATTTCACGTGCGATGACCGGGATCACCTTGGGGTAGATCCGCATAGTGGGCCCCTCATACCGCATCCGGGCTCGGGCGCTGCCGAAAAAAGCGTGCCCGCGAACGCCGGCTCAAGAGGCGCCCGGCGAGCGTTCCTGGACACCGGAATCGGAGGTCGATGCGTCCTCGAGCGATGCCTGACGGATGGCGTCCTCGGCCCCGGACTCCGGCTCGGCAGCGGAGCGCGGGGCGCCGTGGAGGAAGGCGTGGATCCGCTCGGCCAGCGCCACGCTCACCCCCTCGACCTGCGCCAGCTCCTCGATGCTCGCCCCTCGCACGCGCTTCAGGGAGCCGAAGTGCCGGAGCAGGGCGCGCTTGCGCCCGGCGCCGACGCCGGGGACGTCCTCCAGGACGCTCCTCAGGCTGCGCCCCCGCATCAGCTTCTGCTGGTAGGTGATGGCGAAGCGGTGCGCCTCGTCCCGGATGCGGGTGAGGAGGAAGAGCTCGGGAGCGTTCTGCCGGAGGACCACCGGGTCGCGCCGGCCGAGCACGAAGACCCGCTCCGGGCTGCGCACCACCGGAGCCTCGCGGCTCTCGCCGTCCAGCTCGCGCGCCTTGGCCAGGCCGACGATGTCCAGGCCGGTCACCCCGGCGTCGCGCAGCGCGGCGTGCGCCGCGGCGAGCTGGCCCTTGCCGCCGTCGATGACCAGGAGATCGGGGAGGTCACCCGCCTGGAGGCCGCGGCGAAGCCGGCGGCCGACCACCTCGTGGAGGCTGGCGAAGTCGTCCTGGCCGCGGGTGAGCTTGACGCGGAAGCGCCGGTAGCGCGACCGGTCGAGCTCCCCGTCGGTCATGGCCACCGAGCTGCCCACCACCGACGCCCCCTGGAAATGGCTGATGTCGAAGCACTCGATGCGCCTCGGAAGTCGGGCGAGACCGAGCGCCGAGGTCAGCCGCTCCAGCGCTCCCTCCGTCTCCTCGCGCGAGCGCCGGTGCTCGGCGAAGGCCTGGACGGCGTTGGCCCGGGCCAGCTCGAGCAGCCGGGCACGCTCTCCCCGGCGCGGGTGGAGCACCCGCACCCGCCGCCCGCGCCGGTCGCCGAGCAGCTCGGCCAGCCCCTCCGCCTCCCTCTCGGGGAGCCCGGGCAGGAGGACCTCGTCCGGGAGGGGGTTCCCCTCGTCGTAGTAGAGGTTGACGAAGCTCTGCAGGAGCTCGGCATCGGGGAACTCCTGGCCCTGGAAGGGAAAGGCCTGCCCCCCGTGGAGGCGCCCCTGTCGGACGTAGAGCACGTAGACCAGGAAGCGGTCCGCCTGGCGATGGTGATGGAAGACGTCCTGGTCGATGGGCTCGGGGAAGGCCACCGTCTGGCGCTCCAGGGAGCGCTCGATGGCGAAGAGCTGGTCCCGGACCCGGGCCGCCTCCTCGAAGCGCAGCGCTCCGGAGGCCTCCCGCATGCGCGCCCGGAGCGACGCTTCCAGCTCCCCCGCCTTGCCCTCGAGGAAGAGCGCCACCTCCCGGACGTGACGGTGGTACTCCTCGCGCGAGACGGGGTGCACGCACGGGGCCGGGCAGCGGCCGATCTGGTAGAGCAGACAGGGCCGGCGCCGGTTGGTGAGCACGTGATCGGAGCAGGTGCGCAGCTGGAAGTGGCGGTTCACCGTGCGCAGCGTCTCGCGGATGTTGCTCGCCGAGGCGTAGGGCCCGAAGTACTGCGCGCCGTCGCGCTGGAAGCGCCGCACCACCTCCAGGCGGGGGTAGGCCTGGGTCTGGTCGAGCCGCAGGCAGATGTAGTTCTTGTCGTCCTTGAGCAGGACGTTGAAGCGAGGCTGGTGGCGCTTGATCAGCTCGTTCTCGAGCAGCAGCGCCTCCTTCTCGTTGGAGACGACCACCGTCTCCACGTCGGCGAGCAGGTCCTCGAGGATGGGGACGAAGGCCCGGGTGTCGCTGGACCGGCCGAAGTAGCTCCTCACCCGGGAGCGGAGGTTGACCGCCTTGCCCACGTAGATGACCTCTCCGCGGCGGTCCTTCATGAGATACACGCCCGGCCCGGCGGGGAGCGCCTCGAGCTTCTCTTCGAGCCCATCGGCCGGCATCAGCGTCGCCTGGCGCCCCGGGCCGCCGCCCGCCG
Organism: Myxococcaceae bacterium; assembly: GCA_035622755.1. Taxonomy (GTDB): domain Bacteria; phylum Myxococcota; class Myxococcia; order Myxococcales; family Myxococcaceae; genus JADGRA01. Next base: position 13,606 of record DASPUU010000113.1, on the reverse strand, counting down.
CCGCGCCGCCGGCCGCTCCTGCCGCGCAGGAGACGTCTCGAACAGCGCCCGGGACGGGGGCTTGAGGCCGAGGTCCATCTCCTTCAGGACGAGGACTTGGTCGCGGAGCACGGCCGCCCGCTCGAACTCCATCGCCTCCGCGGCGCTGGCCATCTCGCGGGACCGCTCCTCGATGAGGGCCCTCACCTGCGCCGGGGTGAGCACGTCGTTCTCCGCCGCCATGGCCAGCTCGAGGGGCTCGCTGCGGTAGAGGACCTGGGAGAGATCGAGGATGGCCTTCTTCACCCCGGTGGGGGTGATGCCGTGCTCGAGGTTGAATCGCTCCTGGAGCAGCCGGCGGCGGGCGGTCTCGTCGATGGCGGAGCGCATCGAGTCGGTGACCTGGTCGGCGTAGAGGATGACCCGCCCCTCGAGATGCCGGGCCGCCCGGCCGATGGTCTGCACCAGGCTCACCTGGCTCCGCAGGAAGCCCTCCTTGTCCGCATCGAGCACTGCCACCAGCGACACCTCGGGGATGTCCAGCCCCTCGCGCAGCAGGTTGATGCCCACCAGCACGTCGAAGTCGCCGCGGCGCAGGTCCCGGATGATCGCCGTCCGCTCCAGGGCGTCGATGTCCGAGTGCAGGTAGCGCACCCGCACCCCGACGTCGGCGAAGTACTCGGTGAGATCCTCGGCCATGCGCTTGGTCAGGGTGGTGACCAGCACTCGCTCCCGCTTCGCGGCCCGCTGCCGCACCTCCTCGAGCAGGTCCTCGACCTGGCTCTGCGCCGGGCGGACCTCGACCTCCGGATCCACCAGACCGGTGGGCCGGATGACCTGCTCCACCACCACCCCGTGGCTCTTCTGCAGCTCGTACTCGCCGGGCGTGGCGCTGACGTAGATCGCCTGGTGCACCATCTGCTCGAACTCGCCGAAGCGAAGCGGCCGGTTGTCCAGGGCGGAGGGGAGCCGGAAGCCGTACTCCACCAGGGTCTCCTTGCGGCTCCGGTCTCCGCGGTACATGGCGCCGATCTGGGGAACGGTCTGGTGGCTCTCGTCGATGAAGACGAGCAGGTTCTCCGGGTAGTAGTCGAGCAGGCAGGGAGGCGGCTCACCCGGGGCGCGTCCGGAGAGGTGGCGGCTGTAGTTCTCGATGCCGTTGCAGAAGCCCACCTGCTCGATCATCTCCAGATCGTAGCGGGTGCGTTCCTCGAGCCGCTGCGCCTCGAGCAGCTTCCCCTGGCTCTTCAGCTCGGCCAGCCGCACGCCGAGCTCCTCGCCGATCCCGCGCAGGGCGAGCGCCCGCTGCTCCTCCTCGGTGACGTAGTGGCTGGCCGGGAAGACGGTCATCTTCTCCAGCTCGCCCAGGGTCCTCCCGCGCAGGGGGTCGAACTCGGCGATCCGCTCCACCGTGTCCCCGAAGAAGGAGACCCGCAGGGCACGCTCCTCCTCGTAGGCGGGGAAGACCTCCACCGTGTCGCCCCGCACCCGGAAGGTGCCGCGGTGGAAGTCCAGGTCGTTGCGAGTGTACTGGGCATCCACCAGCCGGCGCATGAAGACGTCGCGGCCGAGCTCCTCGCCCCCGGCGGCGCGGACGGCCAGGCTGACGTAGCTGCGGGCCGTCCCCAGCCCGTAGATGCAGGACACCGAGGCGACGATGATCACGTCGTCGCGGGTCTGCAGCGAGCGGGTGGCCGAGTGGCGGAGCCGCTCGATCTCGTCGTTGATGAACGAGTCCTTCTCGATGTACGTGTCCGAGGAGGGGAGATAGGCCTCGGGCTGGTAGTAGTCGAAGTAGCTGATGAAGTACTCGACGGCGTTGTGCGGGAAGAGCTCGCGGAATTCCCCGTAGAGCTGCGCGGCCAGCGTCTTGTTGTGCACGATGACCAGCGTCGGGCGCTGCACCCGGGCCACGACGTTGGCCATGGTGAAGGTCTTGCCCGACCCGGTGACGCCGAGGAGGGTCTGGTGGGCGTCCCCGCGCTCCACCCCGGCGGCGAGCTCGTCGATGGCGCGCGGCTGATCGCCCCGGGGCTGGTAGTCGGTGGTGAGCTGGAAGCGGGCCATCGCCCCCTCTCTCTAACCCAAAAGAGGCGCCCGGCACGGCCGAGGCGGGGCGTCACTCCGCGGCGTCGATGATTGCCGGGAGCTCGAAGGGCTGCCGGCGGATCCGTTCACGGTGCGGGTCGTGCCGCCGAGGCCTCCGCCCCGTCGAGCACCTTCCAGGTGGTGCGCGCCGGCCCGTCCCGGAGCTCCACCCCCAGCGCCGCCAGCTGGTCGCGGATCGCATCCGCCCGCACCCAGTCGCGCGCCTTCCGGGCGGTGGCCCGCTGGCCGATGAGGGTCTCGACGTGGGTCGGGTCGAGGCCTCGGCGGGCGACGAGGCGGTCGCGCCGCCGCTCGAGCCACCGCCCCGGAGCCTCCCCGAGGATGCCGAGGACCTCGGCGAACGGCCGCACCTCGGCGCGGAGCTCGGCCAGGGTGGAGGCCACCTTCTCCCGGTCGGACCCCGTGGGGCGGTCGAGGAGGAGGTTGAGCTCGCTGAAGAGGCCGTGGAGCGCCGCCTGCCCCTGAGCGGCATTGAAGTCGTCGTCCATCGCCTCCTCGAACGCTCGCTGGAAGCGGCCCGGCTCTCCCGGCGCGGCGGCACCGCCGGCCGGCCGCTGAGCCAGACGCTCGTCCACGCGAGCCAGCGTCTCGTAGAAGTACTCCAGCCGCCGCTCCGCCTCGACCAGGGCGGCCTCGGAGAACGTGAGCGAGCTCCGGTAGTGGCTGGAGAGAAAGAAGAGGCGCAGCGCCTCGGCGTCGACCCGGGCCAGCGCGTCGCGGAGGCGCACGACGTTGCCCAGCGACTTGGACATCTTGGCGCTCTCGAGCTCGAGGAAGTTGGCGTGCATCCAAACCCTGGCCAGGGGCTTCTTCTGGGCAGCCTCGGACTGCGCAATCTCGTTCTCGTGGTGGGGGAAGATGAGGTCCAGACCACCGCCGTGGATGTCGAAGGGCTGCCCGAGGAGGTGGGCGGACATCGCCGAGCACTCGATGTGCCAGCCCGGGCGGCCGCGGCCCCAGGGAGCCTCCCAGGCCGGCTCCCCCGGTTTCTCCGCCTTCCACAGGGCGAAGTCGAGCGGGTCTCGCTTGTGCTCGCCGGTGCCCTCGCCCGCCTGGAGCTCGTCGAGGTTCCGGTGGCTGAGCTTTCCGTACCCCGGCCAGCGGGCGACGGAAAAATACACGTCCCCCCCGGCGGCGTAGGCCGCCCCGGCGTCGAGGAGCGCCTGGATCAGGGCGAGGATCTCCGGAATGTGCCCCGTCACCCGCGGCTCGGCGTCCGGAGCGAGCAGCCCGAGCGCGGCAGCATCCTCGGCAAAGGCCGCCGCGAAGCGGTCGGCGACGGCCCGGGGATCCTCGCCGGTCGCCTGCGCGGCCTGGATGATCCGGTCGTCGACGTCGGTGATATTGCGCACATAGGTGACGCGGTAGCCCCGATACCGCAGATAACGCACCACGACGTCGAAGGCGGTGAAGGTCCGTGCATTGCCGATGTGCACGTAGCTGTAGACCGTGGGGCCACAGACGTAGAGCCGCACCTCGCCGGGCCGAAGCGGATCGAGCCGCTCCTTGCGCTGCGTCAGGGTATTGAACAGGAGGGGGCTTCTGCTCGACTCGGCCGATGCCACGATTCGGGGGCTTCCGGTTCGGGGGCTTCCTGGGGGACAGGGGACGGTGCTTGACTGCATACTAGAACCGTGGCCCCCTGGGGGCCCGAGAGCCTATGGCCCCGCCGAATCCCAAGCGACCCCAGCGCCCTGGGACACCGCCCGAGGACACCGACACGAAGGAGGACGGCGAGCTTCCCTTCGACGAGCGGGATGCGACCCCGCTGCGCGAGGACGATCCCAAGCCGCAGCGGGTGACGACCTATCCGGCCCTGAACCGGGGACGCGGACGGGCGCGGTCCCGCGACACCGCGCTGGCCGCGGGGTTCGCCGGCGCCACGCTCGGCGACTCGGCCGGCACGGAGATCTTCCTCTACGCCGAGCGCGGACCAGGCTCGGGCCAGCTCTTGCCCGTGGCGCCCGGGACGCTCGTCCTCGGGCGCAGCAGCAGCGCCGACCTGCGCCTGCCCCACGCGTCCATCAGCCGCCGCCACGCACGCCTGGTGCGGCGCGGGGAGCGCTTCTTTCTCGAGGACCTGGGGAGCCAGAACGGGACCTACGTCGACGACGAGCGGCTCTCCTCCGAGCGGGAGCTGACGCTCGGCCAGCGCATCCACATCGGCCCCGCCGTCCTGCGGCTCCGCCGCGCCGGGGTGGCGGAGAACCTCGCCGACGGCGCCGACGCCCTTCCCGACCCGTGGGCCTCGTCCCCCCAGGCGCGCCGGCAGCTGTGGCGCGTGGCCCTGGTGGCCGGGGCCACCGGTTTCCTCGTGGCGGCGCTGCTCTTCGTCGCCCTGGCCCGGCTGCAGCCCGGTCCAGCACCGCGCGAGCTCAACGCCCCGGCCCACGCGCGCTGAGCAGGGACCTCCAGGCGAACCAGCCGTTGAACGCGGCGAAGAGCGCGAGGAGCGCGGCGGTGACCGGCGCCCCGTGGTCCTCGCCGGGGCGCTCGCCCTCGAGGACGATCCACAGCCGCCCGTCCCGGGGGCGGACCCCGGCCAGCGCATGCGCCCGGACGAAGGCGTCGTGGTAGGCAGGGGCGTCGTCCTCGCGGAGCAGCCGGCCCCGGACGGCGAAGCCGGTGGCCACCGGCGGCGAGGGGGCCCGCCCGGGCGTCCAGGTCTCGCCCGGCAGGGGCGCCCGGCGCACCAGCACCGGGGTGTCCTGGAGCCCCACCACCAGGAAGGGCCCCTGACGGTCCTGCCCCCAGAAGGCGGTGCCGGTGGGGGTGCCATGCAGCTGGACGTAGAGATTCGAGCCGAGCAATCCCCAGCGGTAGTCCCCCTCCTGGCCGAGCGTCACCGGCGAGGCGGGTGAGAGCGCATAGCGCGCGTCGGGGAGCTCGCGCCAGAGGAGGAACAGCGCCCCGAGCAGGCAGAATCCGGCCACCGGCGCGCGCAGCGACGGGCCCGCCCGCCTCCGGAGCCGTGCCTCCAGCTCGGCGATGCGTGCCCGGCGCTCGTCGGGGGCGGTCAGGGGATGCTGAAGATGCTCTTGAGGTCCGCCTCGATGGCGTCCTCGGTGCAATTCTTCGCCAGCGACAGCTCCTTGATGAGGAGCGCCCGGGCGGTATCGAGCATCTTGCGCTCGCCGAACGAGAGGTCCTTGTCGCCCTTGAGGAGGTAGAGGTCCCGCAGGACCTCGGCGATCTCGAAGACCGAGCCGGTCTTGATCTTCTCCATGTACTCCCGGTACCGGCGGTTCCAGGTGGTGGAGTCCACCGAGATGTCCTTCTCGCGCAGGATGGCGTAGACCTGCTCCACGTCCTCCTCGCTGATGATCTCCCGCAGCCCGACCGAGCCCACCTTGTTGCTGGGGATCATGATCCGCATGCCGTTCTCCAGGATGCGAAGCACGTAGAAGGACTGGCGCTGGCCGGCGACCTCGGTGTGCTCGATGCCCATCACCTCGCCCACGCCCTGGCCGGGGTACACCGCCTTGTCGCCTGTCTTGAAGCTGGTCTGCACGGGGTGACGTCGCCTCCTCCCCCGGGTCGCTCGGAGGAAAGCGGTGTGCTTACCATAGGTTGCATCGAAATGCAACCGATCCCTTGACGCCCGGAAATCCAGCTCGCTAGCCTCTCTTCTTTCGCGCTGGAGGGGGGCCGGGCGATGGGGCGGTGGGGGTGGGGCGACCTCGGCTCGAGGCCGCTCGTGTTTCCGGCGCTCGCGCTCGGGCTCGGCTGCGCGCTGGGTCCCTGGGCGGGCGGAAGGCCGCTCGCCCTCCTCGTCGCTTCGTTGCTCCTGGCAGGCCTGGCGTTGCTCGGGCGCCGGCGAACCGGAGGCCACCTTGTCCTCCTCACCTCGCTCGCGCTCCTGGGCGCGGGCATTGCCGCGCTCCAGGCTGACCCGGGCGGCCCTCTCTTGCCCACCGACCGCCCGGTGCGGCTGGAGGGCGACGTCCAGGCGGTGGAACGCTGGGCGACCGGGACCCGGATGCTCCTGGCGGTGGCCCGGGCCGACGGAGCCGGGGGGCTCCGCCAGCGCGTCCAGCTCTGGGCGCCGCCGGGCGGGACGCCGCTCTTCGCCGGGCAGCGCGTGGCGCTCACCGCCAGCCTTCATCCTCTCGCCGGCCCGCTCAACTGGGGCGAGTGGGACTGGTCCCGGGCAGCGCGACGCCGGTCCGTGACCGCCGCCGGACGCTTCGACCCGTTCACCGTCTTGCCCACGCGTCCCGCTCCCGCCTTCGGGCCCTGGCTCGAAGCCCGGCGCGCGCACCTCCTGTCCGTGGCCCGCTCGACGGCCCCCTCGGGGGATGCGGCGGCCCTCTACGCCGCGCTCGGGGCCGGTCTCCGCGCCGAGCTGTCCCCGGAGTGGGAGGCGCTCTTCGCGCGGAGCGGACTGGCCCACGTGCTGAGCGTCAGCGGTCTCCACGTGGCGGCGCTGGCGGTGCTGGTGCTGGTCGGCTTCCGGATGGCCCTGGTTCGCCTCTTCCCCGGCCCGGCGCGGCGGTGGGAGGCCCGCCGGCCCGCCGCCCTCCTGGCCATCCCCGCCCTCTGGGCCTACGTCGCCTTCACCGGGTGGCAGGGGCCGGCGGTGCGGTCCGCCCTGATGGCCAGCGTCGTCTTCGCCGGGTACGTGCTCGGCCGGGCACCGGACACGCTCCAGGCCCTCGGCCTGGCTGCCTGCGCGGTGCTTCTCTTCGACCCGGCCAGCGTCGCCGACCTCTCCCTCCAGCTCTCCTTCCTCGCCGTCCTCGCCCTGGTGGTGCTCACCCCTCCCCTCCGCGACGCCCTCGGCGTGGCCCGCCCCGACCCGGCGCACGCGCGTCCGCTCGCCTTGCGCCTCCAGCGGATGCGCGAGGGCATCCTACAGACGCTCGCCGCCAGCGCGGCCGTGACGCTGGCCACTGCTCCCCTCGTGGCCGGGGCCTTTCACCGGGTGAGCGTGGCAGGCCTCGTGTCCAACGTCGTCTGCCTTCCCGCCTGCGGGCTTCTGACCATCCTGGCAGCGCTCGGTTCGGCGCTCGTCTGCGTGCTGCCCCCGGCCGCCGCGCCGGTGGCCTGGGTCGGGACCCGGGTGGCCTGGCTCCTGCTCCGGGCGGTGGAGCTCTTCGCCGGACTCCCCGGCGCCTCGGTGTCCTCCCCCGCTTTCGGAGCCTGGGCGGCATTCGCCTGGGTGGCCGGGCTGGGCGCTTTCGCGCTGGGCCGGGGGCGGGTGCGCTGGATCGCCCTCCTGGTCCCCTTCAGCGGTGCGGCTGTGCTCCTCGGTCCGGGGCTCCGCCCGGGGCCGGTCCTGGCCGCCACGTTCCTCGCCGTCGGGCAGGGGGACGCCGCGCTGGTCAGCAGCCGGGGCATCCACATGCTCGTCGACGGCGGCGGGGCACCGGGCGCCGGCTCCGACCCCGGGGTCCGCACGGTGCTCCCGTTCCTCCGGGAGCAGGGGATCCGCAGGCTCGGGCTGGTCGTCCTGTCTCATGCCCATCCGGACCACGCGCTCGGGCTCGTCGCGGTGCTGCGCGAGGTGCCCACCGAGCGCATCTGGCTTCCGCCCGGACCCCTCGGGCCCCTCGAGCGCGCCGTCGTCGAGGCCGCCCCCGGAGCTCGCGTGGAGAGGGTCACCGCCGGCCGCGCCATGCTCCTGGGCGAGGCCCAAGTGGAGGTGCTCTCCCCTCCCGGCGAGGACCATGCGCTCCAGACGGTCAACGACCGGAGCCTCGTGCTCCGCGTCCGGGCCGGCAGCGCGGCGCTGCTCCTTCCGGGAGACATCGAGGCGCCGGCGGAGGAAGCCCTCCACCCGGGACAGCTGAGCGTGGTCAAGGCTCCCCACCACGGGTCGCGAACGTCGTCGACACGCGAGCTGGTCGATGAGACCCGCCCGGGCCTGGTGGTCTTCTCGGTCGGCGCCCACAACCGCTTCGGCTTTCCCCACCCGGAGGTCGTCGGGCGCTGGCGCGCCGTGGGGAGCCGCACGCTGCGCACCGACCTCGACGGAGCCGTTCGCATCAGCTCGGATGACGGGCGCCGCCTCTCGTGGGAATCCTTTCACGGAGAGCATGGCCAGCTCCGAGCCCCGGGGGGTCGAATCGGACCTCGCAGTCGGTGAGACCCTGTCCGGGACCCCCATCGTTTCCGGCCGAAGCCACCGGAACGATTGGTCGTTTGGCGTTGGTACGGCCCGTGCTTCAGGGGATGGCCGTGAGCAGCGAGAACGACAGGAACATCGGGCGGACCGGCGGAGGCGAGGCGTGAGCGACGGCGGACCGCTCGATCTCGAGGCGCTCGCCCAGCTCCGCTCCCTGAGCGGGATGCGTGGTGGATCGCTGGCGGACGACGCCATCGACGCCTTCCAGCGCGAGCTTCCCGAGCGGCTGCTCGTGCTGCGCGAGGCCCTCGGCCAGTCGGACTGGCGCACGGCGGAGCATTCCGCGCAGGCGCTGCGCGGCATCGCCGCCACGCTCGGAGCACGCGAGGTGGCGAGGCTGGCGGGCGAGCTGGGAGACGCCCTCGCGCGGGGGGCGACCGCCGAGGCGGCGAGCAACCTGGCCGAGCTCGACACCGCCGGAAAGGCGGCCATTGCGGCGCTGGAGGCCCAGCGAACCCCGAGCGGCTCCTCGTAAGGTCATCGCTCGAAGACCAGCCAGGCGAAGCGGTTCAGGGCGTGGAAGTCTCCCACCCGCGGCGGTGAGTAGGCCTGCCCCTCGACCTGGCGCCGGCCGTGGTGCTCGAGCCGGTAGAGGTTGAAGCGCCAGCGGTCCCCGGGACGGGGCGGGACGTGGGGGACACTGGCCAGCCGGTCGATGGGGATTCGCATCTCCACCCGCCAGCCCTCGTCCCGGTCGCTCGGGTCGTTGAGCGTTCCCTGGACCGTGACCGCGGTCAGCGCCCCCGAATCCCAGGAGAGATCCATCCCCTGGCGCCGCTCGGGGAAGTAGGCGTCGAAGACGACGTTGGCCGGCGAGACCTCGATCTCGTTGTAGGTCCGCCCGTCGCCGTCGGCGTCGATGAACACCTCCACCACCTCCTCGGTGTAGAGCGGGTCATCCCGCTTGGTGAGGGTGGCCCACACGTCCGGGTCCTCGCAGTCGAAGGAGACGTAGAGGAACTGGTCGTCCCAGAGCAGCCGGGCGGTGGTGCGCACGCGCGCCGGAGAGCCATCGAGGCTGTTGACCAGGTTCACGGCCTGGGCGCGGGCCCAGGCCGGATCGTCGAGCACGCCATCGATGCGCGGCGGAGGGTCGGCCCGGGCGACGTGGTACTCGGGGAGCGCGGCCGGCAGCCGCTGGAGCACCGGCCCCAGCATCCGGTCGCGGCCGTCCTGGGCGGCGGATTGGTCCACCGGGAGCCGCTGGTCCCCCTTCCAGAAGCCGAGCAGCAGGCGCACGTCGCTCGATCCCTCGGGCCAGTCGATGTCCTGGGTGTCCTCCACCACCTGTCCCACTGGCCAGGCCTCGAGTGGAGTCCCGAGGGCATGGTCGGCGTTGGCCAGCATCTGGAGCGTGCGCGGGTCGACGAGGTGGACGAAGAGCTGGTAGCCGGCGGGCGGCCTCTGCAGAACCTGGAAGCGGTGAGTGACCCGGATCCGCGCGCCGGAGCCGAGCGAGACGGCGTGCGAGCCCAGGTAGCGCAGCGTCCCGGATGCCCAGGTGGCGCCGCCGGGGGTGGTTCCCGCCGCCCCGGGCGCCGCGGGTGCAGCTGCGCGGCGGGACGGGGGGCCAGCCTGCTCGTCGCGGCATGCGGCGACGAGGAGGGCGAGGAGGAGACAGCCGAGGATGCGGCTCATCGGATTCGGCACCCTACCAAGAGCGAGCCGGGCATCGGGCTTGCTTCCGGCTTCCCCGGGGAGACACGTCTGACCCTCGAGCTTCTTGGCCGCCGCGAGCCGCTGTCCCTGGACTGGCCGCCCGGCACGTACGTTGTCGGAGGTGGACGGGCGGATGCGCTCCGGGTGGACGGGCTCCCGCCGGCCCTCCTGTCGGTGACGGTCGAGCCGGAACGGATCCTGCTCGTCGCGCACGGCGATGCATCGGTCCGGGGCGCCCGCCTCCGACCCGGCCAGCCTTGCTGGCTCCTCCCCGGAGAGTCGGTGGTGCTCGGCCGCCGGGGCCAGGTGCGGCTCGCCCTCCGGGGTCCGCTCGAGGAGCTGAGCACTCGGTCCCTGGTGCGGCGGCTCCTCGCCTCGGCGCGCCTGCCCACCGCCATCGCCGTCCCGCGCCTGCTCTGCATCGCCGGGAGGGACCTGGGCCGAGTCCTCCTCCTCCGTCCGGGCCGGCTCGAGCTCGGGCGGTCGCCGGCCTGCGACCTCCGTCTCGAGGACGGAACCGTCTCCCGCCGCCATGCCCGGGTGACGGTGGAGGAGGGCCAGGTCCTGCTCGAGGACCTGGGCACGCCCGGGGGGACGCGCATCAACGGGCGCCGGCTCCCGGGCGAGGCGCGACTTCTGCCGGGAGACGTGGTGGGCGTCGGCCGGACGCTGCTCGCCCATGCGGCGCCCGCTTCTCGGGCCGATGGCCGTCCGCGATGCCGAGAGCCCCGGCGCGGCCCCCGGCTCACTGCTGCGCTCGCGCTCGGGTCGCTCCTCGCCGGAGCGGCGCTGGCGGCGCTCCACGCCCCGCGTGTCCGCACCGCTCAGGAGCGCAGCGGCGCGAGCCCGGCGCGTTCGACGAGCAGCTCCACCAGCCGCCGGTGATGCGAGAAGAAGCTGGTGAAGTGCACGCCGCGGTCCCGGGCGCGGATGGCATAGACGGTCACCGGCCCCGGCCACACGTCGAGCTTCAGGATGTCGGCGAAGGCGAAGCGCTCGGTCCGCACCATGCCCCGGTAGGTGACGCCCCCCGCGTCCACCTCGATGGCCGCCCGGGCGTAGTAGGCGTGGCTCACTCCGAAGAAGGCGACGAAGAACAGCGCCGAGAGGAACGTCCGCGCTGGCACCCCCTCGAAGGTGAGCAGGTAGACGAACACCGCCACCCAGAGCAGCCCGGCGGCTCCCATCGAGGCCGCGAGGAACGGCCTCGGCCGGAACACCTCGGGCTTGCTCGGCCTGCTCGCCTCCACGCCCGCAAGGCTAATGCGTCGCCCGCCCGCGGCGCCATCCCCACCCAGGGCCCCTCAGCGCGACGCGGGAGTGGTACTCGTGCCCACCCCGGCCGCGGCCAGCGCGGCCGACTTGCTCCGCGCCTGGGCCTGGAAATCGGCGCGCACGTCCGGTGCCGTCGACGCCGCATAGCGCTCGTAGTACGTCCGGGCGTCACCCGGCCGGCCGAGGGCGGCATAGGCCACCGCCAGCCCGTAGAGCGGCGAGGCGCGCGAAGGGTCGAGCCTCAGCGCGTCCTGGTAATCAGCGGCCGCCTCGTAGTAGCGGCGGAGCCCGATGTTGGCGCTCCCCCGGGCGGTGTAGGCCACGGCGAGCGTCGGGTCGGCGGCGAGGGCCTCGGTGAGCGCCTGCACGGCCGCCGTGTAATCCCGCGAGCTGACCAGCCTCACTCCTCGCTCGTAGGCCTCGCGCGCCGTGGCCTGCGGCGTGCCGGCGGCGGGTGGAGGCGCCGACGCCTGCGCCAGCCGGGCCCGCGCCTTGTCCACGTTCTCCTGGGCGCTCTTGCGCGTGGCCGGATCGGACGACAGCTGGACCACGCGCTCCCATTTCTCGATGGCCCCCCGGTAGTCGCGTGACTTGGCCAGGGCGTTGCCCTGCTTGAAGAGGGCCTCGACGTTGGACGGGTCGAGCTGGAGCGCAGCCTGGTAGGCCTGGACCGCGCCGGAGGCGTTGCCCGCGGCCAGGGCTCGGTCACCCTCGGCGATGCGCTCGGCGGCGGTGGCGGTGGCGCCGGCCTGCATCGATGCGGTGGCCGCCGGACCGAGCGAGGAGGGAGACGACGGCGCCACCGCCGGAGCGCCCGGGGCGCGAGCCGCCGCCGCGGCCGCCGCGCCGGCGGAGAGCGGTGCGGCGCTGAAGGCCGCCGGGGCCGCGCCCGCCGCCTGCTGGCCCTTGAGCTGCGCCACGTACTCCTTGGCCTTGTCCACGAAGCGCTGCTCGCTCGGGCGGTTCTCCAGGCTCAGGTAGGTCTCGTAGGCCCGGACGGCCGGTTCCGCCTTGCCCTGCCCGCGGTAGGACTCCCCGAGCCCGTAGTAGCCGTCCGGGTCGGTGGGGTCGAGCTTGACGTACGTCTCGTACGCCTGGGCGGCCACGGCGAAGTCGCCGTTCTTGCGGGCCGCGTACCCGAGGTTGAAGTAAGCGAGCTTCATTCCCGGGTCGGCGGCGATGGCGGCCTGGAACTTGGCCATCGCCTCGGCCCGCTTGCCCTGACGGAAGAGGACGGAGCCGAGCCCGTTGAGGGCCTCGGCATAGTTGGGCGTCGCCCGCAGGGCGTCCTGGTAGGCCTGCGCCGCCTCGTCGAGCTGGCCGGCCTCGAGAGCCTTCTCGCCTCGCTGGAAGGCGGCCCGCGCCTGGGGAGAGGGGGTGGCGGCTCCGAGCAGGGTGGCCAGGACGAGAGCTGTCAGCGATGACATCTGAAGCACCTCCGGCCCGGGCCCCACGGGGTGCGGGCCAGCCTCCCCTCCTCTGAGCCCCATCTACCGGAAAACAGGGGTGGCATGCACGCTCCCCCGCCCCGGGACGAACCGACGCAGGCCGCCGGCGGCTTATTCCCCCGCCGGCCGCTCCAAGAGCAGGGTGATGCCCATCCCGTAGCCGATGCACAGGGACACCGCACCGCGCCGGAGCCGGCGGCGCTCCAGCTCGGACAGGAGGGTGGCCAGGAGCATCGCCCCGGTCGCCCCGAGCGGATGGCCGAGCGCGATGGCTCCTCCGTTCACGTTGACGCGCTCGAGCGGGATGCCCAGCTCGCGCGCCACGGCGATGGGGACCGGGGCGAAGGCCTCGTTGATCTCCCACAGGTCCACGTCCTCGACCCGCCAGCCGGCGCGGGCCAGCGCCTTGCGCGTGGAGGGGATGGGGCCGGTGAGCATGAGCACCGGGTCCGAGCCGGCGACGGCAGAGGCGACGACGCGCGCGCGGGGGCGGAGGCCGAGCCGGGTGGCCGCCTCGTCCGAGGCCACCACCACCGCAGCCGCCCCGTCGACGATGCCCGAGGAGTTCCCGGCGTGGAGCAGCCCATCCTCGCGAAAGGCCGGCTTGAGCGCGGCCAGGGTCTGGACCGTCGTCCCGGGCCGCAGGTGCTCGTCGGCGGCGAAGGACAGCTCGGTTCCATCCGGGGCCCGCACCGGAACGGGGAGGATCTCCCGCTGAAAGCGCCCCGCGGCGCGGGCCTCCGCCGCCTTGGCCTGGGAATGTGCGGCGAACTCGTCGAGCTGCCCGCGCGACAGGTGCCAGGCCCGGGCGACCAGCTCGGCGGAGAGGCCCTGGGGAATGAGATCCGGGAAGCGCGCGCGGAGCCCGGGGCTGGTGGGGCCCTCACCTCCGACGTAGTCCGAGCCGATGGGTACCCGGGTCATCGACTCCACCCCGCCGCCGATGGCCACCTGCGCCCGGCCGGCGAGCACCAGGCAGGCCACGTCGTCCACCGCCTGGAGCCCGCTC
>DASPUU010000112.1:0-12963 GCA_035622755.1 Myxococcaceae bacterium | reverse complement strand
GTCCGATGCGCACCTCGGGCCCGATGACGGCGTAGGGCCCGACCTCCACCGAGGAGTCGAGCTCGGCCCCGGGGGCGATGATGGCGGTGGGGTGGATGCGCGGGCCGCTCATCCCTGGACGGCGTCCTTGTCCACCACCGTGGCCATGAACTCGCCCTCGGCCGCCACCTGGCCGTCCACCGTGGCCACCCCCCTGCTCTTCACCACCGAGGCCTTCAGGCGAAGCACGGTCACCTCGAGCATGAGCCGGTCGCCGGGCACCACCGGACGGCGGAAGCGGGCACCATCGATGGCCATCAGGTAGGTGACCTTCTTGGCCGGGTCGAACCCGGTGCTCCGGTAGCAGAGGATGGCGCTGGCCTGGGCGAGCGCCTCGAGGACCAGGACCCCGGGCATGACCGGGTGCCCGGGGAAGTGGCCCTCGAAGAAGGGCTCCCCCACGGTGACGTTCTTGTAGGCCAAGAGGCGCTCCCCCGGCACCAGCTCCACCACCCGGTCGACGAGGAGGAACGGGTAGCGGTGCGGCAGGAGCTTTTGGATCTCGAGCACGTCCATCACCGGTTCTCCTCGCTCTCCTCGCTCCCCTCCAGCGCGGCGACCCGCGCCCGCAGCGCCCGCACCTCGCGCAGGAGCTCCCCCAGCCGCGGCAGGGCCGCGGAGAGCTTCAGCCAGGCCCGGTGGTCGATGGCCGGGGAGCCGGCCAGCGTCTCCCCGGCCGGGACGTCGTGGACCACCCCGGACTGGGCGACGACGCGCGCGCCGTCGCCGATGCGGATGTGCCCCACCACCCCCACCTGCCCGGCCAGGATCACCCCCGCCCCCAGCTCGGCCGATCCGGAGATGCCGGCCTGGGCGCAGAGCAGCGAGTGCGGCCCGACCCGGACGTTGTGGGCCACCTGGACCAGGTTGTCGATCTTCGTCCCCCGCCCGATGACCGTCTCGCCGGTGGTCGCCCGGTCGATGCAGGTGCAGGCGCCGATCTCCACGTCGTCCTCGACGCGCACGATGCCCGCCTGAGGCACCTTGACGTGCGCCCCGACGCGGGGGTCGAAGGCGAAGCCGAATCCGTCGGCTCCCACCACCGCCGAGGCGTGGATCACCACCCGGTCGCCCACCAGGCATCCCTCCCGCACGGTGACGTTGGGATGGAGCACCGAGTGCGCCCCGACGCGCGCGCCCCGGCCGACGAAGACCCCCGGGGAGAGCAGCGTGCCGGCACCGACCTCGGCGCCCGCCTCGACGGTGGCGAAGGCCATCACCGTGGCGTCGGGGTGCACCCGGGCCTGCGGATGCACCCGGGCCGAGGGGCTGACTCCCGGCGGCGCGGTCTCGGCCGGGTGGAAGAGCGCCGAGATGCGGGCGAAGGCCAGGTGAGGGTCCTCCACCTGCACCACCGCCAGGTCGGTGCGGAGCGGCGGCTCTCCGCTGGGGACGAGCACCGCCGCCGCCCGGGTGACCAGCAGCGCGTCGCGGTAGCGCGGGTTCCCGTAGAAGGAGAGCTCCCCCGGGCCGGCCTCGGCCAGGCCCCCCACCCCGCGGATGAGCAGCGAGCCGTCGCCGCGCAGCGTGCCACCCACGTGCGCAGCGAGCTCGGCCAGCGGTCGTCCGGCGGGGTGCGACCCCATGTGGAGGCCTCCGCCCGCGAGAGTCTACTTCTTCGGCGCGTCGGACTTCTTCGACGTGGTCGACGCCGGTGTGGCGCCGGGAACCTTGTACTTGTCGTTGTAGAGCCGGATCGCCTCGTTGGTCAGGTCCAGGCTGGCCGGGGAGTAGAGCAGGGCCGCCTTCTCCACGACCATGGTGATCCCGTCGCGCTGGGCAATGGCGGCGATGGTGGCCTGCATCCTTTCCAGGATCGGCTGGAACATCTCGCGCTCCTGCTGCGCCAGCTCGGCCCGGCCCTTGTCGAAGCGCTGCTGGAGGTCGACCAGCTTCTTCTGGAGCTCCTGGCCCCTCTGGTTGCGGGCCGTCTCGGTCATCGTCGCCGCCTGCTTCTGGAAGGTCTCCTGCTCCTTGCGCAGGGCTTCCTGGTCCTTGTCGATCTCCTTCTGCTTGGCGTCGCGCGCCGCCTCCAGCTTGGCCCGGGCGGCCTTGCCCTCGTCGATCTCGGCGATGGCTCGCTGCAGCTCGACGTAGGCGAACTTCTGCTCTGCGGCCCGGGCGGCCCGGGGGGCGATCAGGGAAGCGGCGGCCAGGAGGGCCACCAGGATTTGACGGGACGACATGGCGATGTGAGCTCCAGAGAGAGAGACCGGGCTACGGCACGACGCCCGGCGAGCCCCTTCGCGGAGGGCGCCGGCGGCGAGCGGAGGGGCCCCGGCGAGCACCTCCAGAAAAAAAGTGCGCGCACACTAGAGGCGCGGGCCTGTGTCGTCAAGGCAACTCCGGGCTCCCCCGCCGGGCCGGCTCAGAAGGAGTTACCGATGGTGAATTCGAAGAGGATGCCCTGGTCCTGGGGCCGCGGGGTGAGGGGGATGCCCCACTCGAACCGGAGCGGGCCCACCGGCGAGAACCACCGAATCCCGAACCCCACCGCATAGAAGAGGCCGAGCGGCAGCCGGTACTGCGGGTCCTGGAAGAAGTTCTCGTTGACGGCGAAGACGTTCCCGGCATCGAAGAAGATCACGCCCCGGAGGCCGGCCTTGGGAACGATGGGGATCTCCAGCTCGAAGTTGGCCAGGAACTCCTTGTTCCCCCCGGTGGTGAAGAGCCCGGCGTAGAAGTCGCCGCGGGCCCCGGTCCCGATGAGCAGGGTGGGCGAGATGCTGTTCAGGGCGTACCCGCGCAGGGTGTTGATGCCCCCGAGGAGGTACTGCTCGGAGATGGGGAGCTGGTTGTTCGGGTTGAGCTCGACGATGTACCCGACGGTGAACTGCATCTTGTAGACCATCCCGTAGGGGAGCGCGAAGTAGAAGCGCGTGTAGGCCTGGAGCCGGGCGAAGTTGAAGCTCCCGCCCAGCCAGCTGGGCGCCACCTCCGCCGAGCCGGCGAGGAGCATCCCCCGCGTCGGATAGAGCCGGTTGTCGCGCTTGTCGTAGGTCAGGCTGAGCCGGACGGAGCTCGTGCTCCCGGACTTGAAGCGATTGGCCGGAGAGGGGATGGCCCCGGAGGTGGGGACCAGGCCGCCGTTGATGCCCGAGCCGCCGGGGATGGCGGAGACGTACTCCAGGGTGTAGGCGAACACCGCCGTCAGGTCGTCGAGGAGGTGGTAGCCCCAGCCCACCGAGCCGCCGGCCGACTGGCGCACGAAGTCGTAGGAGTCGACCTGGGTGCGAAACAGGTCAAGGGTGAAGATGAAGTCGGTGTCCAGGAAGTAGGGGTCGAAGAAGGAGAGCGTGAACAGCTGGCGGAGGGAGGAGAGCTGGGCGGAGATGGAGGTGGTCTGCCCCCAGCCGAGGAAGTTGGACTGGCTCACCTGGGCGGTGAAGATGAAGTTCTCCACCGACGAGAAGCCGGCGCCGACCTGGAACGTTCCGGTGGCCTTCTCCTTGACCTCCACCGTGACCACCACGTGCGTGTCGTCGCTGCCCGGCTTGAAGTTGATCTCCACCGTCTCGAAGAAGCCGAGGGCGGTGATCCGCTCCTTGCTCACCCGCATCCCCACGCCCTTGAACAGCTCGCCCTCGTAGAGGCGCATCTCGCGGCGGATGACCCGGTCCCGGGTCTTGGAGTTGCCGACGATGGCGATCGTCTCCACCGTCTGCGGCTTCCCCTTCTGGACGGTGAACGTCAGGGCCACGGTGTGGTTGGCCGGATCGACCTGGGTCTCGGGCGAGAAGTTGGCGTAGGCGAAGCCCAGGTCCTGGTACATCTCCGCCAGGGCGTTGTCGTCGTGGATGATCTTCGCCCGGCTGAAGTACTCGCCCACCTCGCTCAGGATGACGCTCTGGAGCTGCGGCTTGGGGAAGAGGAGATCCCCGGCGAAGTCGATCTTCGAGATGCGGTAGGGATCGCCCTCCTCGATGCGGATGTCGATGAAGATCAGCCGCTTGTCCGGGGAGAGGGAGACCGAGGGCTTCTCCACCTTCACGTTGAGGTAGCCCCGGTCGTAGTAGGCGGCCTCGATCACCGCCAGGTCCCTCTGGAAGAGCTCCTCCCGGTACACGCCCTCCTGGGTGAGGAAGGAGAGGTAGGTGCCCTCGCGGGTGGCCATCAGCGCCTTGAGGTCGTCGGGCGAGACCTGGATCGCGCCGATGAGGCTGACCTGCTTGACCATCACCTTGGCGTGCTCGTTGATGACGAAGATGACGTCCACCTGCTCGGCGGAGGAGGAGACCGGCCCGAGCGCGGCTCCCTTGGCGGGCGGCGGGGCCGGCTTGGCCGCGCCGCGGGGCACCACCGGGTCCACGCGGTAGGTCACCTCGGCGAGGAAGAAGCCCTTCTCCACGTACTTGTCCTGGATCTTCCGGACGTTGCGGCGGACGGCATCCATGTCCAGGATGGAGAAGGGCTTGAGGTCGATGACCTCCTTGAAGTCGTCCTTGCTCAGCTCCTCGTTGCCCTGCAGCTTCACGTCGCGGATGGAGGGGCGCTCGATGACCCGCACCACGTAGGCCAGGCCTCCCTGGGGGAGGACCTGGGTGAGCAGCTGGACGTCGGAGAAGTAGCCCAGCCCCCAGAGCGCCTCGAGGTCGGCGCCGGTGAGCGCGGGATCGAAGGGGCGCCCCACCTTGTTCTTCAGGGCGCGGATGACCGCCGCCGGCTCGACCCGCCGGTTTCCCTCGACGCGGACCTCCACCAGCGTGTCCGGTCCCGGTGCGGCGGGGGCCGCGCTCGCAGTCTGTCCGCGCGCGGGGGTGGAGAGGGCGAGCAGGGCGGCGGCGGCCAGGAACCAGGTGGCGGTCGTCGTCGTGCGGGCGGGAACGGTCAACCTCGGAGCCGGATCACCCCCGGCGGGCGGCGCACTGTAGGGGACGGGCGCCGCGCTCGACAACGGGAAAACCGGCCCGGCGCCGCTCACGCCGGATGAACCTCACCCCTGGCCAGACGGAGCCGGCGGGGCATGGAGCTGGCCAGCGTCTCGTTGTGGGTGACCACCACCATCGTCACGCCCAGGTCCCGGTTCACCTCGCGGAGCAGCTGGTGGATTCCCTCGCCGGTGGCCGGGTCGAGGTTGCCGGTCGGCTCGTCGGCGAGGAGCAGCGATGGCCGCAGGACGAGCGCCCGGGCGAGGGCCACCCGCTGCGCCTCCCCTCCGGAGAGCTCCCCCGGCCGGTGCTCGAGCCGCCCTCCGAGGCCGACGCGCTCGAGGAGCGCTGAAGCCTCGGCCAGCGCCGTCGCCCGGTCGACGCGCTGGACCAGCGCCGGCATGGCCACGTTCTCCAGCGCGGTGAACTCGGGCAGGAGGTAGTGGCTCTGGAAGACGAACCCGATGGTGCGGTTGCGAAAGCGCGCCACCGCCGCTTCGCTCAGGGCGAAGACCTCGACCCCGTCGAAGCGAAGCGTGCCCGCCACCGGCGCGTCCAGGGTGCCGAGGACGTGGAGGAAGGTGCTTTTCCCGGCGCCGGAGGCGCCCACCAGGCTGACCAGCTCGCCCCGCTCGATGTCCAGCGACACGCCGCTCAGGACGTCGATGCGCTTGCCGTGCAGCCAGTAGCTCTTGAAGACGTCCCGGATCTCGACCAGGGCCATGGAGGTCTCGCTACTCGGCCTTCAGCCCTTCCACCGGCTCCACCCGCGAGGCCCGCAGCGCCGGGTAGACCGAGGCCAGGTAGGAGACGAGCACGGCGATGACCACCGCCAGCGCCGTCTGGAGCGGCTCCACCCGGACCGGGAGCTGATGGATGTAATAGACCTGGGGGTCGAGGCGGAGCCCGACCTTCTCGATGAACAGGCACCAGGCGAGCCCGGAGAGCAACCCGAGCAGGCCGCCGGCGATGCCGATCTGCAGGCCCTCGGCGAGGAAGATCTTCACCACCCCGCTGTCCGGGACACCGAGCGCCTTGAGGACGGAGATCTCCTTGCGCTTCTCCAGGACGAGCATGGTGACCGTGGCCACGATCAGCCCGGCGGCGACGATGACGATGATGGTGAGGATGATGCCCATCACCAGCTTCTCCAGCCGCAGCGCGGAGAAGAGGTTGCGGTTCATCTCCCCCCAGTCCTTGGTGCGGTAGGGGTAGCCGTCCAGCGCCTGCAGCACCGCCCCGGAGACCCGCCGGGCATCGTCCACGTCGGCGACCTTCATCTCCACCCCGGTGGCGCCCTTGACGTCGAGGAAGCTCTGCGCCTCGGCCAGGGACACGTAGGCGAACTTGGAGTCGTACTCGTACATCCCGGTGTAGAAGATGCCGGCGACGCGGAAGGCCCGCGCCCGGGGCAAGGGTCCGGAGGGTCCCATCCCGCCGCCCAGGGGGGAGATGGCCGTCACCCGGTCGCCGACCAGCACCCGCAACGAGGCGGCCAGCTCCCGCCCGAGCAGGATGCCGGGCAGGAACGGCTCCCCTCCCCCGCCCTTGCGGCGGACCACCGGATCGTCGTCCCCGGCCGGCGCGGCGCCCGAGCGCGGCGGGGGGCGGACCGGGATGGCACCCGGCTCGCCCAGCCAGTCGATCGACCCGCCGGGGAGCACGTTGCGCGGCAGGTCGGTGACCCGTCCGGCCGTGCCCGGGTCGATGCCCTTGAGGATCGTCCCGTCCACGTTCCCCTCCGAGGCGATCATCACCTGGCCGAAGATGAACGGGGTGGCCCCCACCACGCCCCGGATCCCCTCCACCTTGCCCAGCACCTCGGCGTACTCGGGCATCGAGCCGTTGTCGCTGTACTTGAGCACCACCACGTGGGCGTTGGTGCCGAGGATCTTCGTCTGCAGATCCGCCTCGAAGCCGCTCATCACCGAGAGGACGATGATCAGCGCCATCACCCCCACCCCCACGCCCCCCACGCTGAGGGCGGTCATCATCGCCGTGGCGGACTGGGCCCGTTCCGCCCAGGCGCGCTGGGCGGCGGCGGCGAGCATGGGGTCCTTCATCCCCAGGGCCCGGATGCGGGTCCGCTCCACCGCCGCGTCGGCGGCGCGGAGCACGGCCAGGACCAGCAGCGGGGGGACGATGCCGAGCAGGAGCACGGCCAGGGCCCCGAGGAGGAGCCGGGGGCGGAAGACCCGAACGTGGCGATTGGCGACGAAGAGCTCGAAGCGGCTGCGCAGGTCGAGCGCACCGCTGCCTCCGGCGACGAACCCGGAGAGGATTCCCAGGGCGAGCGCCAGGACGAGCAGGGTGAAGGTCAGCCAGTACCCGAGCTCCGGGCGCCCGATGAGCTCGGCCAGGTAGACCACCTCCCGCATCCGGTAGCCCACCCACAGCGCGGCGCGGGGGAAGGCAGGCAGCACGGTGAGCAGGAGGGGCAGGGGCGTGGCCAGGTAGAGGACGGCGATGGTCGCTTCCGGTGCGGCCAGGCGGCGGCCGCGGGCCGCTCCCAGCGCCCCGCCCCCGAAGGCCACCAGCGAGGCGACCAGGAGCGAGACGACGAAGGCGGCCGGCGCCGCCAGGCCGAGGCCGCGCGCGCTGGCCAGCCAGGTCTGTAGGAGGACCAGGGCCACCTCCGCCCCGAGGATGGCGAAGGCGTAGGCGGCGAAGGTGGAGGGCGAGAAATCGCGCCAGGCGGCCAGCGGGGGGTAGAGGGGCGCCCGGGCGGCGGCGCTCGGTGCCGGCTCGGAGGCCTCGGAGCGAGGCGCGCCGAGCGCGAGGAGTGCGAACCCGGCCAGCCAGGCGAGCCCGCCCCCCACCAGCCACTCCCAGGGCAGCGCCAGCACCACCGCCTCGCGCGGCCGGCCGGCGGCGAGCACCGCCCGGACCACCTGGCCGAGCCCCCCCCAGCCCGGGGCGAGCAGGGACAGCCCGCCGAGGAGCGGGCCGGCTCCCCCCACCCGGCGGACGGCGACGAGGAGAAGGACGGCGCCGACCAGGACGAGCAGGCCGCCGGCCGCGCGCAGCGCCCAGCGGGGTCGCTCGGTCGCAGTGAGGGAGAGCGCCGCCACGGTCTCCATCAGTGTCCCTGCGGTCGGAGGAGCGGGAAGAGGATGACGTCCCGGATGGAGGGGGCGTCGGTGAGGAGCATCGCCAGCCGGTCGATGCCGATGCCCTCCCCGGCGGTGGGCGGCATGCCGTGCTCGAGAGCACGGACGTAGTCCTCGTCGTAGTCCATGGTCTCGGCCTGGCCCCGCTCCTTCGCCGCCACCTGCTCCAGGAACCTCCCCCGCTGGTCCGCGGGGTCGTTCAGCTCGGAGAAGCCGTTGGCGATCTCCCTTCCGGCCACGAACAGCTCGAAGCGGTCGGTCATTTCCGGGTCGGCGTCGCTGCGCCGGGAGAGCGGGCTGAGGACGGTGGGGAAGTGGGTGATGAAGGTGGGCTGGACCAGACGGGGCTCGACCAGCTGCCCGAAGAGCAGGCCCAGGAGCTCCCCCGCGCTGGCCTTCTCCGCCGCGGCGGACTCGGCCGGCGAGACGTGGCGCCGGAGCTCGGCGCGGAGGGCGGCCGCGTCGCGGACTCCGTCCGGGCCGAGGTCCGGGGCGGCCTCGCGCACCGCGTCGGCCATGGAGATCCGCTTCCAGCCCTTGGCGAACGAGAGCCGGGTCCCCTGGTAGGTGACCTCGGTGGAGCCGGTCACCCGGGCGGCCGCCTGGCCGATCATCTCCTCGGTGAGGTCCATGAGATCTTGGTAGGTGGCATAGGCCTGGTAGAACTCGAGCATCGTGAACTCGGGGTTGTGGCGAGTGGAGAGCCCCTCATTCCGGAAGTTCCGGTTGATCTCGTAGACCCGCTCCAGGCCCCCGACCACCAGCCGCTTGAGGAACAGCTCCGGCGCGATGCGCAGGAAGAGGTCCATGTCCAGCGCGTTGTGGTGGGTGACGAAGGGCCGGGCCGCGGCGCCGGTGACCAGCGCGTGGAGCATCGGTGTCTCCACTTCCACGAAGCCCCGTGCGTCGAGGAAGGCGCGCAGGAAGCGGGTGAGCTCGGTGCGGCGGAGGAAGGCCTCCTTCACCTCCGGGTTGGCGACCAGGTCCAAGTAGCGCTGGCGGTAGCGCGTTTCGTGGTCCTGGAGCCCGTGCCACTTCTCGGGCAGCGGGCGTACCGCCTTGGTCAGGGGGAGAAACTGGGTCGCAGCCAGGGTCAGCTCGCCGGTCTTGCTCCGGAAGAGCGTGCCGGTGACACCGACGAAGTCTCCCACGTCGACCAGCCGGAAGCGCTCGAACTGGTCACCGAGCGCATCCTTCTTGACGTGCACCTGGATCTCACCCGACCGGTCTCGCAGCTTGAGGAAGGCCGCCTTGCCGAAGGACCGGATGGCCATCACCCGTCCGGCGACGGTGTAGCGGTGCGCGGCCGCCTCCAGCGCCTCGGCGGTGGCCTCGGCGTGGGCCAGGACGATCTCCCCGGCCAGCTGCTGGGGGGCAAAGCCGTTCCCGTACGGGTCGAGCCCCAGCGCGCGCCAGGCCCGGGCCTTCTCCTCCCGCTGCCGGATGAGCTCCTGCTCCTTGTCCGAGGTCTCGTCGGTCATGGATCCCTTCCCCGGTTCCTGGGGGGGCTATTCCGGCAGCGACCGCGCCGGGTTCTTCACTCCCATGAGCTGCGCGGTGATGAAGGCGTCGAGCTCGCCGTCGAGCACGGCATCGACGTTGCCCGTCTCCACTCCGGTGCGCAGGTCCTTCACCAGCCGGTAGGGGGCGAGCACGTAGGAGCGGATCTGCGAGCCGAAGGCGATGTCCTTCTTCTGCGCCTCGACCTCCTCCCGGGCCCGGTCGCGCTTCTTCACCTCCAGGTCGTGGAGCCGGGCCCGCAGGATCTTCCAGGCCATGTCGCGGTTGGCATGCTGGCTCCGCTCGTTCTGCATGGCCACGGTGATCCCGGTGGGGAGGTGAGTGAGCCGCACTGCCGAGGAGGTCTTGTTCACCTTCTGTCCACCGGCGCCGCTGGCCCGGTAGACGTCGACCCGGACGTCCTTCTCCGGGATGTCGACGACGATGTCGTCGTCCACCTCCGGGTAGACCGACACCGAGGCGAAGGACGTCTGCCGGCGGGCATTGGCGTCGAAGGGGCTGATCCGCACCAGGCGGTGCACCCCGTTCTCCGCCTTGAGGAAGCCGTAGGCGTTCTCCCCGGTCACCTGGAGCGAGACGTTCTTCAGGCCCGCCTCCTCGCCGGGGACGAAGTCGTTGATCTCCACTTTCCAGCCCTTGGCCTCGGCGAAGCGGGTGTACATGCGCAGCAGCATCGCCGCCCAGTCCATGGACTCGGTTCCCCCCGCCCCGGCGTTGATGTCCATGTAGCAGTTGGCGTGGTCGTCCTCGCCGGAGAGCATGCGCCGGAGCTCGAGGTTCTCCACGTCCCGGGCCACCTGGGCGACGTGCCCCTCGGCCTCGCTCCGGGCAGCGGCGTCATCGGCCTCCTCGGCAAGCTCGAGCAGGGCCCGGGCGTCCTCCAGCCCGGAGCGCACCCGGTCCAGCCCGGTCACCGCCGCCTCGAGCTGCGCCTTCTCCCGGAGGATGCCCTGCGCCCGGGCGTTGTCGTTCCAGAAGTCGGCCTGCAGCGCGTCCCGCTCGATCTGGGCGATCCGCGACCGCTTCCGCTCGACGTCAAAGACTCCCCCGGAGCGCTTCCAGCCGCGCTTCGAGATCCGCCACCTGTTCCATCGCCTCGGCCGCCATCTCAGGTCCTCGTCGGTGCAGGGCGGCGGCCCCGCCGGCGGGCCGAAACCAGCGCCGCCAGCGTCCCACCGCCCGCCAAAAGCGCTGCAAGGTAAGCGGGAACGTCGCCGATCACAACGTAGGGCGTGCGCGCGGTGAGCAGGGGGAGGTCCGCCATCCGCCATTCCGGGCCGGCCAGCTCGGCGGCGGAGATGTGGAGGTGGTCGCTCTCGGAGAGCCCGATGGCGGTGGCCTGGCTCACCCGGCCGAGCGGGTCGATGAAGGCGCTCACCCCGGTGTTCGCCGCCCGGGCGAAGGGGCGGCCGGTCTCCACCGCCCGCATGGCCACCTTGCGCAGAAACTGGAAGTTGGCCGAGGAGAACCCGTACCAGGCGTCATTGGTCATGTTGACCAGGATGTCCGCGCCGCGGAGGACGAACTCGCGGGAGATCTCCGGGAAGATGGCGTCGTAGCAGATCTCGATCCCCACCTTGACCGGGAGACGGCCCGGCCGGCGGAGGAGCGCCGGGCTCAGATCGTCCCCGGGGAGGAAGGTGCCCGGGACCAGGTTCTGGATGGGAAGCCACTCGTCCATGTGGAGCGGGATGTACTCGCCGTAGGGCACGAGGTGGTGCTTCACGTAGTGGTGCTCGATGGCCAGGTCCGGACCGACGAGGAAGGCGGCGTTCTCGTTGCCGCGCTTGAGATCCCTCGGGTCGTAGACGTCGACCCCGACCAGCACCCGCGAGCCGCCCACCACCCCGTCCAGGCCCCGGCCCCTGACCTCGGTCACCCCGGTGGGAAAGGCGAGCGGGTAGCTTCCCTCCGGCCAGACCACCAGCTCGGCCCCGGCGGCCACCGCCGCGGCGGTGGCGGGCAGATAGCGGCCGAGGACGAGGCCGGAGCGGCTCCCCTGCACCATCTTCAGCTTCTGGTCGATGTTCCCCTGGACCACCGCCACCCGGATGACCGGCGCCCGGGCGACGAGCCGGTCCCATCTCCAGACGTGCCAGGCGCCGTAGAGATGCCCCCCGAGCAGCACGCCGCCGGCGAGGAGGAGCGGGGCGCGGGGAAAGCTCCGCTCCCGCGCCAGCCGGAAGCGCAGGACCTCGTAGAGGGCGCCGTTGACCACCGCCAGGGCGAGCGCCACGCCATACACCCCGGCCAGCGAGGCGATCTGGCTGAACCAGAGGTTCCGGGCCTGCGAGTAGCCGAGGTTGGCCCACGGGTAGCCGGAGAAGGAGTAGTTGCGGAGGAGCTCGATGGACATCCACGTCGGCCCCACCGTCAGCCCCGGCGACCAGCCGAGGTGCACGTCCATCATCCGCATCGCCCAGGCGGCCAGCGCCCAGTGCAGGGCGCAGTAGAGGACGAGGAGCTGGAGCGCCGGGATGCTCAGCCAGTTGGGCATCCCGCCGAAGGAGGTCATGGCCACGTTCACCCACCAGAACGTGCCGTTGAAGAACACGATGCCGGCCAGGAGCCCGGCGGCGAAGGCCTTCCGCGTGCTCAGCCCGCGCAGCGCCCAGAGCAGGGGCAGAAGGGCGACGAAGGCCAGCGGCTCGAGCGCGCCGCCGGGGAACAGCTCCCGCCGCGGGCCGACCGGAAAGGCGAGCGGGAGGGCGGCCGCCCCGAGGAGGCCGGAGAGAACCAGGAGCCCGAGGCGCGCCGGGGTGAGGAGGCGTCCCCGGGCGGCGGGGGTGTCCGCCGGCGGCGTCCGGGACGGGGCGAGGTCGGGGAGGGCGATGGCCATTCGTGCTCGGGCTGGTTCCTGCCCCTCTAGCAGAAACCTTGCCGGCGGGAGGCGAGGGGGCGCCGCCCCGGCCGCGCCGGCGGGCGGCGCCCCAGGGCGGCCTGCACCATCCCCGGGGCACCGAGCAGGCGTTCCTCGAGCGCGCCCATCCGTCGCGCCTCGCCCGGGGAGCGGTGGTCGTGCCCGAGCAGGTGGAGCAGGCCATGCGCCAGGTAGCGGTCGAGCTCGCCGGCCAGGGTCCTCCCGGGCTCGGAGGCCTGGCGCCGCGCGGTGTCGAGCGAGATGACCAGGTCGCCGAGCAGGACCGGCCCCGGCCAGCCGGGGGGAGGCGGACCGCCTGGAAAGCTGAGGACGTCGGTGGGCCGGTTCTTCCGGCGCCATCTCCGGTTCAGGCTCCGGATGCGCCGGTCGGTGGTGAGGGTCACCGCCAGCACCACGCCCCGCAGGTCGAGCTGCTCGACCAGGCGTCGCGCCCGCGCCGAGAGGTGCCGGCCCCAGCGGGCCGGCCGAGGATGCTCGACCAGGATGGCCACCCGGTTGCGGAGACTGGCCACTAGACCTCGAAGTCGGCCCCGGCGGCGCTGAA
>DASPUU010000111.1:0-14428 GCA_035622755.1 Myxococcaceae bacterium | reverse complement strand
CGTCCGGGTCGAGGGTGCCCTGCCGCGGAGCGGGACGCTCGGCCGGCGGGACCTCGAGAGCCTGGGAAGCACGACGGCCACCTGGACCAGCCACGGCACGACCCACCGGGTGGTCGGGGTCCGGCTGGACGCGGTCCTCGCCCACTTCGGGTTCACCCCCGGGCCGATGGGCAAGGACATCCCGGTGGCCGACAAGCGGCGCGGGTACCGGCAGATCGTCGTCGCCACCGCCCGGGACGGCTTCCAGGCGGTCTTCAGCTGCGCCGAGGTGACGGCCGGGATGGGTCCCACCCTGGCGCTCATCGCCTGGGAGATCGACGGCAAGCCGGTCGAGCCGGAGGCCGGGCCCTTCCGGCTGGTGGTGACGACCGATGGCGAGCCCTCCCGGTCCATCCGGCAGCTGGAGCGGATCCAGGTGGCCGAACCGCGACCATGAGCGCGGGACCCGGCCCGGAGGCGCCCCGGGTGGATCGCCGGCAACGACCCGCGCCAGGCTCCTCGCCTGGTGGCTGGAGAAGCTGATCCAAAGGGCGGTCGCTGGCTGACGTCGACGGCCGCCTCCGCCGCGGAGCACGGCCCGCCGGCGACGAGCTTCGGCCAACCCGGGGACGTGCTCGCCGGGCAATTCCGCATCCGTCGGAGCCTGGCCCGCGGCGGGATGGGCCTGGTGGACGCGCGGGATCGCCCTGACCATGTCGGACAAGGACCTGGCCCGGGAGGTCGAGACGGCCCTGGGCCGGCTGCCCGACGACGAGCGAGACCGCCTGGTGCGCGAGGGAGGTCTCCGCTTGCCCGAGGAGCTGCTGACCCTCGGCCTCGCCGCGTCGCTCTAGGGCGGTGTCGTCGCCCCGGCCAGGGGCTGGGGAGCATTCCACCACCCGCCTCCCAGCGCGACGTAGAGGGCCACCGTGTCCTGGAATCGCTGGGCCTTGGCCTGGATGTAGGCGAGCTGCGCCTGCTGGTACTGACCGTCGGCGATGAGCACCTGGAGATAGGTGGCGATTCCCGTCTGGTAGTTGATGTGGATGATCTCCAGGGCCTCGGCGGCGGCCTTCACCGCCCGCGCCTGCGCCTCCAGGGCCTCGGCGTCGTGGGCCAGGGCGCGGAGCGTGTCGGCCACCTGCTGGAAGGCGGTGAGCACCGTCTGGCGATAACTGGCCGCCGTTTGATCGCGGGCGTCGATGGCCGCCCGGTTCTGGTAGTAGAGGGTGCCGCCGTGGAAGAGCGGCTGGGTCAGGCCCGCGGCCAGGCTCCAGAATCCGCTCGCCGCCGAGAAGAGCTGGGAGGCATCGGGGTTGGCCAGCCCGAAGCTGGCGCTGAGCGTGATGTTGGGGAGCATGGCCGCCGTGGTGACACCGATCTGCGCGTTGGCGGCATGGAGCTGGGCCTCGGCGACGAGCACGTCCGGTCGCTGCCGCACCAGCTGCGAGGGCAGCGACAGCGGGAGCTCGCCGGGGAGGGTGAAGTCGCCCAGGGTGAAGGAGCTCTGCCTCCACTCCGCCGGCGTGCGGCCGACGAGGACGGCGAGCAGATCGTCGGTCTCGTCGATTCTCTGGCGCAGGGTGGGAATCGTCGCCTCGGTGCTCGCCACCTGGGTTCGCAGGCTGAGCACGTTGGCGTAGGGGATGGTGCCGGCCTCGGCCTGGGCCTCGGTGATGGCCAGCTGCTCCTTCTCCAGCTCGACCAGGCGCTCGGTGGCGTTGACCTGATCGCGATAGGCGGCCTGGGCGATGACCGTGTTCACCACGTTGCTGGAGAGCATGAGGTAGGCGCCGATGAGCGTGTACCGCTGTGCGTCCACCTGCGCGCCGAGCCCTTCCACCATCCGCCGCTCTCCCCCCCAGATGTCGAGCGTGTAGCTCACCGTCCCCGACAGCGTGAACAGGTTGTAAGTGGAGCTCGGCAGGTTGAGCCCGATGCGCCGCGGGTTGGAGTCCTGCCGCGCGACGCTGGCCTGGGCGTCCACCTGGGGAAAGAAGACGCCGCTGCCCGCCCGGAGGCTGTCCTCGCTCCTCCGCAGGCTGGCCCGGGCGGCCTCGATGCTCGGACTGTGCGCCAGGGCCTCCTGGACGATGGCGTCCAGGCCGGCGCAGGCCAGGAGCCGCCACCAGTCCTCGGTCAGCTTCTGCTGCTCGACCAGGCGCTGCTCGGTTCCCTCCGCGGAGACCGTCTTCGCCGGCTCGACCACCGGGGTGTAGCGGCTGTCCGCCGGCGCCGCCGGGCGGACGAAGTCCGGACCCACCGCGCAGCCGGTCCAGACCAGCGCCAGAGCCGCCCACCGGGCCCGGCTACTTGGCGCCGACGAAGACATTCACCGTCTCCTTGTCCCCCACGTAGACGTCCACCAGCTGGCCCGGGTACACGTCGACGCCCGGCGGGGGCTCGAAGCGGAAGATGAGCGGCAGCACCCGCACGTCCACCTTCTCGGTGCGCGCATTGGAGAGCTGGATCTTCGGCGAGACGTAGGGCTGCATCCGGACGAACTCCAGCGGAATGCTGATGTTGGTCCCGCGGATGAACATCTTGGCGCGGAGGTCGGCCGGCGGCGGGAGCCGGGGAATGAGGATCTCGTCCACGTAGCAGCGCACGGCCAGGAAGCCGCGCGACGCGCCGGACGGGGAGGCCGTCCCCAGGACGATCACCGGACCGAAGCCCTGGGTGTAGGTGTCGTAGGCGCCCTGGGGAGAGACGTAGCTGCCCACCGAGCTGGCGATGGAGAGGACGGTTCCCTTGAAGGCTGCGCGGAGCGTGTACTTGGCCAGCAGCGCGCGCGAGGCGGCCGACGCCCGGACCAGCGACTCGTACTGCTTCTGCTGGTTGCGGATGTCGAACACCCAGGCCCCGGCCCGCGTCAGCTGGAGCTGGCGGGTGGCCACCTCCAGGTTGGCCTGGGCCACCCGGACGGCGTTCTTGGCGTTGTCCAGGGTGTCCTTGCTCACCGACTTGGGATTCAGCGCGTAGGACTGCATCAGCTTGTCCAGCTGGTCCTGCGTCGTCTTGAGGTTGGCCGCGGCCAGCTCCGCCTGCGCCTGGACCACGGCCAGGCTCTCCTTCCGGGGCTGCGCCCGGAGCTCCTCGAGGAGCGCCCGGGAGGCCTCGGCCTGGGACTCCAGCTGCTCGGCGGTGGCGCGCTGGACCGAGTCCTCGATCTGTAAGAGTGGCGCGCCCTCCTCGACCTTCTCCCCCTCGGCGACGAAGATGTGCGCCACCACCCCGGCCACCTCCGGGTAGACGTTCGTGTTCTCGCCGTGGGACTGGTAACTCTCGATGATGCCGTTGGTGTAGATGCCCTTGGCGAAGGGATTGGGCGCCGGGCTGAAGACCGGGGGCTGCGGCTTCTTCGGCGCCGCGTAGACGAAGGCGCTGACCACGGCGCCGACCAGGCCCAGTCCGACCAGCGCGAAGATGACCTTGTTACGCACGGGCGGCTCCATCCTGACTGCCGACGATCCGTCCGTCCTCCATCTTGAGGATCCGGTCGGCGAACTCGTAGATGCGGTCATCGTGGGTGACGGTGAGGATGCAGCGCTTCTCGGTGAGCACCTTTTCTCTCACGAACTCGACGATCTTCCGGCCGGTGTCGCCGTCGAGCGAGGCGGTGGGCTCGTCGAAGATGAGGATGTCCGGTGCGCTGACGATGGCCCGGGCGATGGCCACCCGCTGCTGCTCGCCCCCGCTCAGCTTGGAGGGCGGGAGGTGGGCCCGGTTGCCCAGCCCGACCACCTCCAGGTACTTGAGCGCCTCCTTCATCGACTCGTCCCAGTCGCGCTTGCGGAGGATGAGCGGGATGGCGACGTTCTCCACGGTGCTCAGCCTGTTGAACAGGTGGTAGTCCTGGAACACGAAGCCCACCCGCTGGAGCCGGAAGTCGGCGATGCGGTTGACGTCCAGGCTCCAGATGTCGACGTTCTCCACCCGGACCGTGCCGGCGCTGGGCCGGAGGATGCCGGAGAGCATGCTGAGCAGGGTCGTCTTCCCGCTCCCGGACGGCCCGACGATGTAGAGCATCTCGTTGAACCGGGCCTCGAAGGTCACGTCCTTCACCGCCTGGGTCCGGGTCGGTCCCTCGCCGAACCACTTGCTCAGCCCCTGGGCCTGGATGGCGATGGCGCTCACCGGTCAGCTCCGGAAGATGTCGAACGGCTCGATGCGCAGGACGCGCCGAACGGCGAAGTAGCTGGAGAGGCTGGCGATGGTCAGCACCATCCCCAGCGCCAGCCCGAGGTTGAGGAAGGTGACGATCGACGCGTAGTCGGCCAGCCGCAGCTTGGCCAGGGCGATCAGGGTGGCGCACAGCCCGACGCCGAGCCCGTAGCCGGCGAAGGCGGTGGTCGCCGACTGAAAGAGGATGATGTAGACCAGCTCCCGTCCCTTGGCGCCGATGGCCTTGAGCGCCCCGAACTTCTCCAGATTCTCGAGGACGAAGCTGTAGAACGTCTGACCGGAAATGGAGAGGCCGACCACGAAGCTGATGGCGGTCATGATCAGGAGATTGATGCCCATCCCCGTCCCGAACATGTACCAGTGGGTGATCTTGCGGATCAGCTCGGCTTCGGTGAGCACCTCGTAGCCGAGCCGGGCCACGTCCGCCTTGATGCCGGGGATGGCGGCGGCGTCGGCCGGCTCCACCAGGATGTAGGAGACGGTGTAGCGCATCGACGGGATGTATTGGATGGCCCGGCTGAAGGTGGTGTAGAGGGTGGGGATCCCGAACAGCCCGCTGGCCGGTACCTTGGCGATCCCGACGATGACCCCCCGGTTGTCGTTGATCTCGAACTCGGTCCCGATGACCGGATTGTGGAGCTTGGGAAACTCCTCGTCCTTGACCACCAGGAAGCCGTTCTCGGCGTAGATGTCGGCGATCTGCCCCTCGACGAGCGCCGGGCGGCCGTAGAGGCTGGTGTCGTCGAGGCCGAGGACGGTCACCGCCTGGTAGGTGCCGTCCCTGAGCCGGACCAGCGCGGCGCCGGAGTAGAGCGGCACCGCGTACTTCACCCCGGGGATGCTGCGCACGGCATCGAGCACGTAGTCCGGCATGGGGATGCTCGAGGCCACGTTGTTCACCGCCGGATCGAGTACCCAGAGCTTGGCGCCGGTGTTGGTCACCGTCGCCGAGGCCTTCTTCATCATCCCGGCGAACATCGACGTCACCTGGATCATCAGGAACACCGAGAAGGTGATCCCGAGGAGCAGGGCGAGGAATTTCCCCCTGTCGTTGACCAGGAGCCGGTAGCCAATGCGGAGGATGCCTCGCATCTCGACCGCCCGCGTTGCAGCGGCCATGCCGGTCCGGCGCGCGCCGCGCTCGGTGCGCGGCAGTCAGAATCGAGCCTTGCCCGAGCGCTTCGTGCGTCGGCTCACCCGCGGCGCATTTCTTGCGCCCGGCGCGGCGCCGACGGCGCCCCTGGCCAGGACGAGCGGCCGGTCGGGCGAGCGTTCCTCAGAGTGCTCTCGCCTCGCGGGCGAGAAGGCCGAGCCGCACGTGCTCCTCGCGCTCCCGCTCCTCGAGCGTCCGCCGGACGGCGATGACCTGGCCCTTGAGCTGCGGGGTGAGGTGGTGCTCCAGGCTGTTGACCTGGCGCGAGGTCTGCGCCAGAGCCTCCCCCAGCCGGCGCAGCAGCATCTCCCGCGGGGCGGCACCGACGAGGAGGTCGGCCAGCTGCTCGAAGGCGACGGCCGCCTCGACCGCCGCCGGCGACGGACCGGGGGCGATGCCGCGTGCCGCGGCCGTGCGGGCGAAGCGCGGTGCTTCCAGGATCTCCGAGACGGCGACTCCCCACACCTGGCCGCTCCGGACGTGCATCCGCACGTCGCGCGACGGCCACCCGAGGACCCGGAGCCCGGCCCGGCCCTCCGCCGCCAGGGCGCGCAGGAGCAGGGGCCAGGTCTTGCGCGCCTGGACGTCGATCTCCACCCGCGAATCCGCCGCGCTGCGGGCCAGCCGAAAGAGCTCTCCGACCAGCGCCTCGCGCTTCCGCCGCAGGAGCGACGTGCCGCGCTCCAGCCGCTCCATGCGCAGCTGGGCCCGCAGCAGGCCGACCCGCGTGGCCGGAACCCGGGTGCGCGCGCTCACCGGTCGGCCTCCGGGTGGCGGCGCGCCCAGGTCTCGTCCCGGATGCGGGTCAGGTCCTCGCGGGGATGGCCCTCGAGCAGGGTCCATCCGGCGGAGATGGTCTCGGCCAGCGTCCTCCGCCTCCGCCCCTGGCCGATGAAGTCGCGCTCGAACCGCTCGTGGAAGCCCAGCGCCCGCCGGTCCGAGGCGACCAGGCCGGACTCGCCGACGATGGCCGCCATCAGCCGCGCCTCGCGCCCCTGCGCGTAGAGGGCGTAGAGCTGGTCGGCCCACTCCCGGTGCTCGGGGACGCTCCGGCCCGGCCCGATGCCGGCGTTCATCAGGCGGGAGAGCGAGGGCAGCACGTCCACCGGGGGGAAGACGCCCCGGCGGTGCAGCTCGCGGCTGAGCACCACCTGCCCCTCGGTGATGTAGCCGGTCAGGTCCGGGATGGGATGGGTCAGGTCATCGTCCGGCATGGTGAGCACGGGAAGCTGGGTCACCGAGCCCTTTCGCCCGCGGAGGATGCCGGCCCGCTCGAAGAGGGAGGCCAGGTCGGTGTACATCGTCCCCGGGTAGCCGCGGCGGCCGGGGATCTCCCGCCGGGCGGTGGAGATCTCGCGCAGCGCCTCGCAGTAGTGGGTCACGTCGGCGATGACCACCAGCACGTGAAGCCCGTGCTCGAAGGCGAGGAACTCCGCTTCCCCCAGGGCGAGCCGCGGCGCCAGCAGGCGCTCGACCGTCGGGTCGCGCATCTCGTTCAGGAAGAGGACGCTGCGCTCCAGCGCGCCGCTTCGCTCGAAATGCTCGAGAAACTCGCGCCGCTCCCGGGCGGTGATGCCGATGCCGACGAAGACCACGGCGAACGGCTCGCCCTTCGGGGCGCGCGCCCATTCCACGATGTGGGCGGCGACCTCCAGCGCCGGGAGGCCGGGTCCGGAGAAGATGGGGAGCTTCTGCCCGCGGACCAGGGTGTTCATCCCGTCGATGGCCGAGATGCCGGTCTCGATGAAGTCCTCGGGCGGAAGCCGGGCGGCCGGGTTGAGCGGCGCCCCGGCCAGCGGAACCTGCGCCTCGCCCACCGGCGGCGGGAGCCCGTCGATGGGCACCCCGAGGCCGCTGAAGGCCCGGCCGAGCATCTCCCGTCCCACCGTGGCCCGGGCCACGTCCCCGGTGAAGGTGACCCGCACCCGGGCCGGCGCCAGACCGAGCGCGTCCTCCAGCACCTGGACCACGGTGAGCCGCTTCCCGGCGTCGATGACCTGTCCCTGCCAGCTGCGCTCGCCGGGGATCTCCAGCCGCACCCATTCGCCCAGCGCCACCGCATGGGTGCTCTCGACGAAGACCAGCGGTCCGGCCGCGCCGGTCGCCGCCCGGTAGGTCCGGGGCACGCCGGAGCTCACGGCACGGTCTCCCGGGGACGGAGCCCCGCCAGGGCCGCCTCGGCCGCGCTCACCCGGGCGGCCAGCTCGGCGGGAGGGGAGTCGCGCAGGGCGATGAGCGCCCGCCGCAGGGGGGTGAAGTCCAGCCCCCCCAGGGGGGCGCCGGCCCGGATCCCGGCGGCGGCCAGGGTCCGTGCCCGCTGCGGGAGCTCGGCGAGGTGGAAGGTCTTGGCCGGAGCCGAGTGGGCATCGTGGGGGTGGTAGGCGCTCTGCCCGAGGACCACCTCGCGCACCAGGCGGGCGAGGAGAAGCACCAGCCGGTCCTCGTCCTGGAGCGCCTCCGGACCCACCAGGCCGGCGATCTCGCGCAGCTCGGCGTCGCGCTGGAGAAGCTCCAGCGTCTGCGCCCGCACCTTCGACCAGGAGGGGTCCACCTCCCGGTCGAACCAGGCCCGGGTGCGCTCGACGTAGAGGCTGTAGCTCGTCTCCCAGTCCACCGCCGGGAACTGGCGCTGGTGGGCCAGGTCGGCGTCCAGGGCCCAGAGGCTCCCGGCCACGCGCAGCGTGGCCTGGCTCACCGGCTCGGAGAGGTCGCCGCCCGGCGGTGAGACGGCGCTGATCAGGGTGACCGCCCCCTCGCGCTCGGGCTCTCCGAGGAGCCGGGCCCGGCCGGCCCGCTCGTAGAAGGCGCCCAGGCGGCTGGCCAAGTAGGTGGGGTAGCCCTCCTCGCCCGGCATCTCTTGCAGCCGAGCGCCGATCTCCCGCAGCGCCTCCGCCCAGCGCGAGAGGCTGTCCGCCATCAGCGCCACCCGGTAGCCCATGTCACGGTAGTACTCGGCCAGGGTCATGCCCAGGTACACCGAGGCCTCGCGCGCCGCGACCGGCATGTTCGAGGTGTTGACCACCATCACCGTCCGGTCCAGGAGGGACCGCCCGGTGCGTGGATCGGTGAGCCGCGCGAACTCGCCGAGCACCTCGGACATCTCGTTCCCGCGTTCGCCGCAGCCGATGTAGACGACCACCTCGGCGTCGGCATGCTTGGCCAGCGACTGCTCGACCACCGTCTTGCCCGTGCCGAATCCCCCCACCACGGCCACCGTGCCGCCCTCGGCCACCGGGAAGAGCAGGTCGAAGATGCGCTGACCGGTGACCAGCGGGCGGTCGTCGGAGAGCCGGGCCCGCGTGGGGCGGGGGGTGCGCACGCCCCAGGGATGGGAGAGCCGGAGCGGCGTCCCGTCCATGAGCCGGCCCACCGGCGCCTCGACGGTGTACTCGCCGGCGGCCAGCTCGGCCACGGTGCCCCGCGTCCCGGGAGGGAGGAGGATGCGGTGCAGGAATCCGGGACGCTCCTCCACCGTGCCCAGCACGTCGCCGGCGGACACCTCCGTCCCGGGCGAGAGGGTGGGCTGGAAGCGCCAGCGCTTCTCCGGGTCCAGGGTGGGAACGGTGGCCCCCAGCCCGATGAAGTCGCCGCTTCGCTGGACGAGGACGTCGAGCGGACGCCCCAGGCCGTCGAGGATGGAGCCGAGGAGCCCCGGGCCGAGCCGGACGGACAGGGTCTGTCCGGTCAGGGCGAGCGGCTCTCCCACCGCCAGGCCGCCGGTGTCCTCGTACACCTGGAGCGTGGCCGTGGCACCGGACAGCCGGATGACCTCCCCGAGGAGCCCGCCCCGGCCCACGCCGGCCAGCTCGTAGAGCGCGACGCCTCCGGCCGGCTCCACCTCGACGAGCGAGCCGTTGACCCGGACGATGCGAGGGACCGGCGGCCTCATCGGAGCCGCACCTGGTAGCCGATGGCTTGCCGGAGGAGCTCGACGATGTAGGCGTCCGAGGCGGCGCCACGCTCTGCCCAGGCCGGGCCGGGAAAGGGAATGACCAGTGGAAGGACGTGCGAGGAGATCCGGCGCCGGACCTCGTCGTCGAGGGCCTCGTAGAGGCTGCTCTCCACCAGGACCAGGGCCAGCTGCGCGTCCTGGAGCAGCGCCGACAGCCGTCGGGTCGCCTCGCCGCCGTCCTGGACCTCGACGGTGGGGAGCCCGGCCAGCGCGAAGCCGGCGGCCGACGGCGCACGGGAAAGGACCACCACGCGCCCCTCGCTCATGGGAGAGGCCCCTCCCCGAGCCGCTCCTCGCGGGGTGCGTCCAGCGCCAGCCCCCAGGCCAGCCTCTGGAAGCGCCGAACCTCGCTGCGCAGCCGGCGCGCATAGTCGAGCACCGGCGCCGACGAGAGCGGGTCCGTCCGGGCCCACCGGTGGAGGTGCGCGTCGTGCACCGCCGCCAGGCGCTCGGCCAGCCGGGAGAGCTCGGTCTCGGTGAAGGCCGGCTCGAGCGCCGTCCCCCGGAAGGCGGCCCGGGCCACTTGAAGAGCCGCCAGCCGGGATCCCGCGCCGGCGATGCGCTCCAGGGCGGCCCGAGCGACGGTTCCTCCCTCGACGATGAGCGCCGCCGCCTCGAGCTCGGACGGCACGCCGGCCAGCGCCAGCGCGCTGAGCACGTTCTCCTCGTCGAGGAGGGCACCGACGTGCCAGCGGAGCGCTGCGTCCCCGCGCCGCACCGCCTCGCCGGCGCGGTGGGCGAACTCGCGGACGAGCGCCGTGTCCAGGAGGAGGAGATCCGCCGGACCCCGTGCCGGGGCCACGTCCAGCGCCGGGGCGGCCGGGTGTCGCCAGGTCACCAGCAGCGCCGCCAACGCCGCGACGGTGGGCTGGGCGGCCAGGGTCTCCAGCGCTCGGAGCGGCAGGGCCGGCGTGGGGAGCGTTCCGGCGAGCCGCTCCTCGGAGGGCGTCCCGGCGACCGCGCCGCGCACCAGGGCGCGAAGGCTGCGCAGGTCCTCCTCGCCGAAGATGACGTCGAGGAGCTCCGGCCGCCCGACGCACCAGCGGGCGAGCACGGCCAGCTGCCCGGCCGAGTGCTGCCGGACCGCCTCCTCGACCCGCGCCGCATCGGGGCCGGGGACGCCGACGTGAACCGGCTCGCGCCCGCGGTCGAGCAGGGCGGCGAGCGCGGGCACGTCGGGCGCGTCGGCCAGCCTGCGCCAGTCGGCGGGCGAGAGCAGGTGGGTGGCCAGGCCGCGGGCTCGCGCGGAGACGTCGTCGTAGGGAGTCACCGCGGGCGCTCCAGCTGCCCCACCAACCGGATGGCGAGGGCCGCGCGGCTGCTGGCCAGCCGCGCGGCGATGGTGCGATCCACCTCCAGCCGTCCGCCGGCGCCCCGCAGCCGGACACCGGCTTTCACCTCGGGCGAGGCCTCGACCCGCGCACCGGCTCCGGCCGCGCCGGCGACCGCCGGGCGATCCTCGGAAGCACAGAGGAGCGTCACCTCCTCGCCCTCGGTCAGCGCCAGGAGCCGGGCGGTCTCTCGCTCCAGCGCCGGTCGATACGAGGCCCAGCCGCGGACCTCCGCCTGGTGGCCGGCGGCGCTCTCGAAGACCCGCTCCAGCAGCGCTCTCCGCGCCTCGAGCACGCGAGCCTCGGCCTTCCGGCGCGCGGCGGCCAGCGTCTCCTCCGAGGAGGCCCGGAGCGCCCGGGCATGCTCGGCCAGGCGCTCCCGGACCTGCGCCAGGCTCTCCCCGGCGGCCGTCTGCCGCAGCTGCTCGGCCTCGGCCTCGGCGCGCTGGAGCTCCTCGGCCGTCCTGGCCTCCGCCTCGCGCTCGAGCGCGGCCAGAAGGTCCGGCAAGGCCACCGTCAGCCTCCGGCGCGGAGCATGATGAACATCGCCACCACGAAGCCGAGGATGGACATCGTCTCCGGGATGGCGAGCATGACCACCACCGTCGTGCTCAGCTCGGGCTTCTCGGCCAGGCTTGCCGCCGCCGCCGGTCCGATGCGCGACTGGGCCCAGGCCGTGGCCAGCGTGGGAATGGCGATGGCGACTGCTGCGCTGAGGGTGATCCAAAAGAGCTGCATCAGGTGGTCCTCCAGTGGCTGAAAGGGCGGTACTGGACCCCGCCCGGGCTGTAGAACCGGCCGAAGAACTCGACGTAGTGGAGCCGGAGTCCGTGAATGGTGGGGCTGAACAGGGCCAGGGCGAAGTTGACCAGGTGGAAGAGGAGCCCGAAGACGATGCCCACCGCCAGGCTGCCCAGGGCCCCGGCGAGCCGGTTGGCCACCACCGCCAGCATCACCGAGGCGGTGCCGAGCGCCATGATGCGGGCGTAGGAGAGGATGTTTCCCAGCGTGGAGAGCAGCTCCACCGGAGCCACCAGGCCCTCGGCGAAGACCAGGATCGGGAAGGCGACGAGCAGCGCGACGACGATGGGTGTGAGCAGCCGGTGGGGCAGCACGCGGACCGCGGCCAGCAGCGCGGCCACGATGAGCAGGATCATCAGCGCCGAGAGCCCGCGCCCGACCGCCTGGCGGGGATGCCCGCGGAAGGCGCTCACCATGCCGAGCACCAGCCCGAGCAGGATGTGGACCAGGCCGAGAGCGATGCACCAGCCGAGGAAGGAGATGATGTCGCGCGATTCCTCGCGGCCGAAGAGGAGGGGCCGCATCCCGAACCAGTGCTGACCCAGGTCGCCGAAGAATTCGCCGAAGAGGACGCCGAAGACGATGGTGAACAGGGTGCAGCCGAGGGCGATCTCGGAGATGGCCCGGAGCTGGCTTCCCGGTCTGGAGGACCGGCGAAGAAGGAGCCCGAGCACCCCGAGCACCAGTCCGTAGCCCACGTCCCCCACCATCAGCCCGAAGAACATGGGAAAGAAGATGGCCACGAACGGCGTCGGGTCGATGCTGCCGTAGCGGGGGAGCGGCACCATGCCCACCAGCAGCTGGAAAGGACGGAAGAGACGCGGGTTCTTGAGCACCACCGGCGCCTCCGCCGACCAGTGCTCGGCGGCCAGCGTCTCCACCGAGATGGACGGGCCAACCGTCCGGGCGAGGTGCCCGCCGAGGCGAGGCACGTCCGTCGCCGGAACCCAGCCCTCGAGCACGAAGGCGTGCGCGGTGGTGGCCGTCAGCCGCATCCCGTCGAGCTGGGCCATCCGGTCATGCACCGCCGCGGCCGCGGCGCTGAGGTCGGCCAGCCGGACAGAGAGGCGGGCGCGGGCGCGGTCCACCTCCTCCAGCTCGCCCGGGATGGCGGCCAGGCGGGCCACCATGTGCGGGACGGCGTCGGCCAGCGACTGGCCCTCGTAGCCGCGGGGGAGCGAGACCTGCTCCACCGAGCTCTCGGCGAGCAGGCGCTCCACCCGGGGGGCGGTTTCCCGCGGGACGACGAGGAGCAAGGCCAGCTCCCCGCTGCCCAGGGCCTGGGTGCGCAGCTCGTAGTTGTGACCCAGGGAGGCGGCGAGCAGCTCGCGCAGCCGGTCCACGCTCCGGCCCTGCCCGGGCCTGAGCACCACCAGGTAGACCCGGACGCCGGGGGTCACCCCGCGCTGGAAGAGCTTGCCGAAGGCGGTCATCACCTCCTGGTACTTGCCCAGGAGCGCCCGCTCCTCCTCGAGCGTCCGGCGGCGCGACTGGAGGCGCTCGGCGTCGCGCCGGACCCGCCGGGCGAGCCGTGCCGCCTGTGCCCAGGTGGCCGGCGTGACCGGTATCGGGCCGGCGCTCGACGGGGGCCCGCCGAGGAGTGAGGCGGCCACCTTCACGTCGTCGAGGATCCGCCGGAGGCTGCGCTCCAGCCGGAGCTCGTGCGGCGCCAGCTCGACGGCGGCGATGGGCCGCCCGTCCGCCGGGGGTGAGAGGTGGACGGAGCCAAAGTCCTGGAGCGCCTCGAGCGTCCTGGGAAGGAGCTCGCGCGGGCCGAGAACACGCACGCGGCTCATGCGGAGGATCACCGCGGCACCGCCTCGTCCTCGAGGAGCGCGCGAAGGACGGATTCCGCGAGCGCCTGCACGCCGGCCTCGGTCACCGAGGTGTAGATCCTGAGGCGCTGGTCGGCACCGGCCTCGACTCGCTCCAGCCCGGCGGCGAGCTCGGCCTGCGCCTCCTCGGCGATGCGTGCACGGCCGATGCGCTCGTCTTCCTCGGCGCGACGCTCGAGCGCCCGCGCCTCCTCCCGGGCCCTCTCCACGATTTGTGCGGCGGCGACCCGCGTCTGGTCGAGGCGTGCGGCGAGGCGCTGTTCCAGCTCGAGCAGCTGGTCCAGGTCGTCCTTCTCCGCCACCTGTGCCACGCCAGGTTCCATGGTCTGTCCCACCCGCGCAGGGCCGACCGTGCAATTCGCGTGCGTCGTTCGGCCGGCCCGGCACCCTTCGGAGGAGCGATGGGTGCGGTTGCACCGCAGGAAGCCCGGGGGCTTGCCTCGACGTGGGCGGTGACGCGGCCCGGATGGAGCGCAATTCTTGCGCCGGCCCATCACCGGTGCGCACGAGGGTCTGCCGGCCCAGCGGTCACACCTGGCCCCGCCGCCCACCGGCGGCGCTCGCCTCGACCCGGGGCTGCGGTGGCGTGTGGCGCAGCGCGTGCATCCGGCTGGCCGGCGACTCACACACGGTGCCCGGAAGGGGTTGCCCGGGGAGAGCTCAGCCTCCGCTGGTCGCCTCGGTGACATGCACGCAGCCCCACAGCATCGAACGGTCCTCGGCGGCGACATTCGTCGGCGAGAGACCCTCGGGCTCGGCAAAGCTCCGCAGGATGAGCCTGGCCCCATCCGCGGCGGCGCGGCGCACCGCCATCAAGAGGCGCGTCCGGTACGCGGGCGGCGCACCGTCGAGCACGTTGGAGAGCGTGAAGCCGTGAAACGTCCCCGGAGGGACCGACTCGAGGTACGCGGCGGCGTCGGCGCAGAGGAGCTCCGCCGCCTGCCGCGGCCTCGCCGGAGCTGGGTAGTCGCCGAGGAGGAGCGCCCGCGCGTAGGGATTCGTCGCGTTGGGATGGTATCGGAAGCATCTCTCCATCCGGGCGCGCATGACGGCTCCGAAACGGCGGGGCAACACCCCGAGAAAGGGCGAGGCATAGACGTGGCGGAGCCCGGTCATCGAGAGCAACAGGTCGACGCCCGCCCGGAATCGCCGGGTGTCCAGGTGCTCGTGCCAGAAAGCGAGCTGGGCAGCG
>DASPUU010000110.1:0-3773 GCA_035622755.1 Myxococcaceae bacterium | reverse complement strand
GCTTCCATTCCTGCCCGACGCGGCGGCGCTGGTCGCCCGGGAGCACTCCGACGAGGAGGCCGTCCGGCGCTTCCTGGCCACAGAGGAGCTGCTCACCCTGCCGCCCTTCGTCCGCCACTACCGCTTCCGGCCGGTGCCGGCGTACCTCGCGGCGCTCGGCGAGGTGGGCGTCCTCGACGACCTCACCTCGCCCGAGCGACTCGACCAGGACGGGACGGCCTACGTCGACACCCCCTCGGCCAAGCTCGGCTACTTCCAGCGTGTGGCGGCCAGGGATCCGCGCATCCAGATCGTCCACGAGGGGGCGCACTACTTCCAGGCGGTCCTCTCCTTCGCCAACCCGGACCCGCTGCGGCGGCACTACTACGACTCCGGCCCCAACGAGGGCCTGGCCTTCTACAACGAGGAGATGATGCTGCAGGCGGGGCTATTCGACGACAGCCCGCGCAGCCGGGACCTCCTCTACGGCATGATGCGCCTCCGGGCGCTGCGCGTGGAGGTGGACGTCCGGCTCGCCCTGGGAACGTTCAGCCTGGAGGAGGCCACCCAGTACCTGGCGGACAAGGTCCCCATGGACCGGGCCACCGCCCGCGCCGAGGTGGCCCTCTTCTCCGCCGTGCCGGGCCAGGCGATCAGCTACCAGGTGGGGAAGCTGCAGATTCTCC
This sequence comes from Myxococcaceae bacterium, assembly GCA_035622755.1. Lineage (GTDB taxonomy): Bacteria > Myxococcota > Myxococcia > Myxococcales > Myxococcaceae > JADGRA01. The sequence continues at coordinate 3,108 of DASPUU010000110.1, read as the reverse complement.
GGCTCATGGCCGACGCCCGGCTCCGCCAGGCGGACCGCTTCCGGCTGCTCGCCTTCCACGACTTTCTCTGGACCAACGGCAACGTGCCGCTCTCGCTCCAGCGCTGGGAGATGCTCGGCCTCCGCGACGAGGTCGACGCGCTGGCCACGCTCCGATGACAGGCCTGCGCATACGTCCCTGGACGGCCCTCGCGCTCATGCTCGGCGCGCCCTGGGCTCCGGTCACCCGGGCGGCCGACGCGCCGGCGCCGGTGGCGGTGAAGGCGGCCCGGCTGATCGACGTCCAGGGGGGCCGCGTCCTCGCCCCGGCGGTGGTGCTCATCGAGGGCGAGCGCATCGTCCAGGTGGGAACGGCCATCGCCCTCCCCGCCCGGACGCGGGTCATCGACCTCGGGGCGTCCACCCTGCTCCCCGGCCTGATCGATGCGCACGCCCACCTCACCAGCGTCCCGGAGAATTCCGGCTACCGCGAGCTCGGCGTCAGCTTGCCCCGCGAGACGCTGTACGGAGCGAGCAACGCGGCCAGGACGCTCCGGGCCGGCTTCACCTCGGTCCGCAACGTCGGGGCGTCCGGCTTCTCCGACGTCGCCCTGCGGGAGGCCATCGACGCCGGGGAGCTCCCCGGGCCGCGCCTCCGGGTCTCCGGCCCGCCCCTGGGCATCACCGGGGGGCACTGCGACGACAATCTCCTGCCCCCCCACTTCCATCACCGGGAGGAGGGCGTGGCGGACGGACCCTGGGAGGCCCGCACCAAGGCCCGCGAGGTGATCAAGTTCGGAGCCGACCTGATCAAGCTCTGCGCGTCGGGCGGCGTGCTCTCCAAGGGCGACCAGGCCGGGGCACCGCAGTACTCCCTGGAGGAAATGCGGGCCATCGTCGAGGAGGCGCACCGCGCCGGGCGGAAGGTGGCGGCCCACGCCCACGGCACCCAGTCGATCAAGGAGGCGATCCGGGCGGGCGTGGACAGCGTCGAGCACGCCAGCTTCATCGACGACGAGGGGATCCGGCTCGCCCGCGAGCAGGGGGTCTTCCTGGTCATGGACATCTACAACGACGACTTCATCCTCCAGGAGGGCATCCGGATGGGCATGCTCCCGGAGTCGATCGAGAAGGAGAAGGCGCTCGGACGGCTCCAGCGCGAGAGCTTCGCCCGGGCGGTGAAGGGAGGAGCGCGGATGGCCTTCGGCACCGACGCCGGCGTCTACCCCCACGGGGACAACGCCCGGCAGTTCGCGGTCATGGTGCGCTTCGGGATGACGCCGCTCCAGGCCATCCGCTCGGCCACCCTCGACGCCGCGGAGCTCCTCGGCTGGAGGGACCGGGTGGGCTCGGTGGAGCCCGGGAAGCTCGCCGACCTGATCGCCGTCCAGGGCGACCCGCTCACCGACGTCCGCGTCCTCGAATCGGTGGGCTTCGTGATGAAGGGCGGAGTGGTGGTGAAGAACGAGCTCGGTCCGGGCGGCGGCTAGGATCCTGGCCCTGGGCGTGGAGAGCGAGGCTGCCTGGAGGGAGCTCGGCGTGGAGCCCGCGCGGGTGCACGCCGTGCGGGAGGGGACGCCGTCCGCCCGGGGCGAGTTCGTCCTCTACTGGTGCCAGGTCGTCCACCGGGTGCCCTACAACCACGCCCTCCACGCGGCCATCGCCCTGGCCAACCACCTCGGCAAGCCCCTGGTCTGCTACCAGGCGCTGCGGCCGGATTACCCGCACGCCTCGGATCGCATCCACGCCTTCGCTCTGGAGGGACTGGCCGAGCTGCGCGCGGCGCTCCACAAGAGGGGCGTCCCCCACTGGCTCGAGCTTCCGCGGAGCCCCGGCGAGCACCGCCCGCGCCTGGCCGAGCTCGGGCGGCGCGCCGCGGTGGTGGTCTCGGACTGGCACCCCACCTTCGTCGTTCCGCGCCACCTCGCCGCCGCGGCCCGGGAGCTCGAGGTCCCCCTGGTGGCCATCGATGCCTCCTGCGTCGTTCCGGCGCGGCTCATCCCCGGAGCCCAGGTCGGTGCCTATGCGCTCCGGCCCAAGCTGCGGAAGCTCTGGCCGGCGCACCTGGGCCACCTCCCGGCCGGGCCGGATCCGGCGCACGCCGCGGCCGCCGCCCGCATCGACCCCGGCTTCGCCGTGGAGGGGGCCCCCGGCCGTGCCCGCCTCGAGCTGGCCAGGTTCCGCGTCGACCATTCCGTGCCCCCGGTTGCCTCGCGGCCGGGTGGGCGCCGGCGAGCGCTGGCCGACCTGCGCCGCTTCGTCGAGCATGGCCTCCCCGCCTTCCACCTCTCACGCAACGAGCCCGGCGGAGGGCGCAACTCGGGGCTCTCGGCGGCGCTCCACTGGGGGCTCGTCTATGCCGGAGAGCTGGCGGCCGCCGCCCTCGGCGCGCTCGGCCCTGACCACCCCGGGGTCCAGGCCTTCCTCGAGGAGCTGCTCGTGCGCCGGGAGCTCGCCTTCAACTACTGCCTGTACACGCCGCCGCCGGAGCAGCTCCGGGTCAGCTCGCTGCCTGCCTGGGCGCGGCGGACGCTGGCCGAGCACGCCCGGGATCCGCGGGAGCTCGTCTACTCGCGCGACCAGCTCGAGCAGGCGGAGACCGCCGACCCGCTGTGGAATGCCGCCCAGCGACAGCTCCGCGCCGAGGGGCGCATTCACGGCTACCTGCGCATGCTGTGGGGGAAGAAGATCCTCGAGTGGAGCCCCGGGCCCGAGGAGGCGGTGGAGCGCATCGCCTGGCTCAACGACCGCTACGCCCTGGACGGACGGGACGCGGTCAGCGTCGCCAACTTCATGTGGGTGCTCGGGCTTCACGATCGCCCCTTCCCCGAACGCCCGGTCCTGGGCAAGGTACGCTCCATGAGCTCCCGGCGAACGGCGGAGAAGGTGGACCTCGGGCCCTACCTCCGGCGCTGGGGCACCCCCACCTAGGGAGGTTGCTCACCATGTCCAAGACCATCGAGTTCCACGTCGACCATTCTCTCCCCCGGGCCGAGGCGCGGGCCCGCATCGAGAAGCTGACCCGGGCCTGGGCGCGCCACGGTGTGAAGTCGACCTGGAACGGCGACGAGGCGAAGCTCGACGGGAAGGTGATGGGCATCCACCTGGTGGCTACCCTGCGCGTCACCGA
>DASPUU010000109.1:0-8779 GCA_035622755.1 Myxococcaceae bacterium | reverse complement strand
TCGGCCGGGGCGTGGTCGACGATGGCGGGAATCTTGTTGTTCGGAGAGATGCGGAGGTACTCGGGGGCAAACTGCTCGCCCCGGGTGATGTTCACCGGAATCAGGCGGTAGGGGAGCCCGGCTTCCTCCAGGAAGATGGTGAGCTTGTGACCATTGGGAGTGGTCCAGTAGTAGAGGTCGATCATCGTTGGCTCTCCGCCCGCACGGTGGGGTAGCCGGGAGCGCGCGCCGCCAGGCCCTCATGGAGCGAGAGCAGCCGCTCGCGCCAGGCGTGGACCGGGTCGTCGGCGGTCAGGAGGACCACCGGGGACGTGCATCGCGCCCACTGGAAGGCCCCGAAGACGACATAGTCCGCCAGCCCCGGCTCCGCTCCGCCGAGGTAGGGCTCGGCCCGCAGCGTGGCCCGGAGCGGGTCGAGCGCCTTGTGGAGGGCGGCCAGGTGCGCCGGCCGGTCGGCGACGAAGGCCTCCAGCGTCGTCCCCACGCGCTGCTCGCGGGAGGCGCGGAAGTAGGCGCGGTCCTTCGGGTGAGCCGTGGCGAGGATGTCCAGGAGGATGATCCGGAAGAGGGCCGCGTGCAGGACCCGCTCCGACCAGTGGCGGATGAAGGAGGCCTGGGCCCGGGCCTGTGCCCCGGCGGCGAGCGGACGGGCCGGGTAGGCCTCGTCGAGGTAGGTGCAGATGGCCCAGCTGTCGCTGATCACCCGGTCGCCGTCGACCAGGACCGGGACAGACCCCTGACCCGAGAAGGCGATGACCTCCTTCTCGGTGAAGCGCCAGGGGACGGTGTCGACCTCGAGCCCCTTGTGGGCCAGGGCCATCTTCACCCTCCAGCAGTAGGGGCTGAAGCGGCGGTCGTCCTCGGCGCCCGCGAGGTCGTAGAGAAGGCGAGCCACGGCGAGGACACCTCTGTAACGCCACCCCTGCCGTCGGGCATCGGGAAAATTCCACCGCTGAGGGCTGGGAGCGACCGGGCCGCTCGGGCCCCGCATTCCGCTCGCGGCACCGGCGCGACCGTTGGCAGCAAGTCCTCCCCGCCCCCGGCGAGGCGGACCGCCAGTCCGGTATCCTCCCTCGCCGGGGAGACCGGTGCCTGGCCCATGCGTCCCTTCGGCCTGTTGACGCTGTTCGTCTGCTTCCCCCTTGCCGAGACGTACGCCTCCACCGGCCTCGACGGCGCCGAACGGGTGATCCTCCGCTCGGCCATCCTCGGCGAGGAGCGCACCCTGGCGGTGGTCACCCCCGCCTCCTACGGCCGGGGGAACGACAACTACCCGGTGCTCTACCTCACCGACGCCGAGGCGCAGATGGGCCACCTCCGCGCCACGGTCGAGTTCCTGGCGGGCAACGGCCTGATGCCGGAGATGATCCTGGTCGGCATCCTCAACACCTCGAGGACGCGCGATCTGACCCCGTCGCGCGGCAGCGCCGAGGAGCACGTCGTCTTTCCGGCTGCCGGCGGAGGCGAGCGCTTCCTGGACTTCATCGAGAAGGAGCTCATCCCGGCCATCGATGCGCGCTACCGGACGGTGCCGCTGCGCGTCCACGCCGGGCACTCGTTCGGCGGGCTCCTGGCGGTGCACGCGCTCCTCACCCGGCGGGCCCTGTTCCAGGTGGTCATCGCCGCCAGTCCGGCGCTCCTCTGGGATGGCCAGCTGCCGCTCCGGGAGGCCCAGGCGATGGCCGCCGGTGCCGCCGCGCCCCGGGCGCTGTTCATCTCCCTCGGGGAGCACGAGACCTCGCCGGCCATCCTCGAGGCGTTCGAGGACTTCGCCCGGGTCGCGAGCGCGCTTCCCTGGAAGGACTTCCGGTTCGACTGGCAGGTCTTCGCCGACGAGGATCACGGCTCGGTGGTGCTGCGCGGCGACTACGCCGGTCTGAGGTATGCCTTCTCCGGATGGCGCTTCCCGACGCCGGCCCGCGGCATGAGCCCGTCCCTGACCGCGGTCCAGGCGCACTACCGCCGGCTCTCCGAGCGCTGGGGCTACCCCGTCCTTCCTCCCGAGGCGCTGCTCAACGGCCTGGGCTACGGCCAGCTCCTGCGCGGCGAGGTGGGAGCGGCGCTGGAGATGTTCCGGCTCAACGTCGAGCTCCACCCGGACTCGCCCAACGTCCACGACAGCCTCGGGGAGGCTCTGGAGCGCGCCGGGCAGCTCCACGCCGCCGTGGAGAGCTATCGTCGCGCGGTGATCGCCGCCGAGAGGTCAGGTGCCCCGCTGGTGGACACCTTCCGGGAGCACCTGGAGGCGGCCCTGATGCGCGTCAGCTCCGCGCCCAGCCGGGAGGAAGCCCATGCACCGCAGCCGATTGAGTACCTTCGTCATCGACTGTGACGTCGGGGACGTCGACCGGGCAGCGGAATTCTGGAGCCGGGCCCTCGGGCGCCCGGTGAGCGCCCCGGCCGACGGCGACGGCGACTACCGCGAGCTCGCCTCCTCCGCCGAGGAGCCGCTCCTGCTCGTCCAGAAGGTGAGCCACCCGAGCCGGATTCACCTGGACATCGAGAGCGACGACCTGGAGGCGGAGGTCCGCCGGCTGGAGGCGCTCGGCGCCCGCCGCGTCCAGTTCGTCAAGCGGTGGTGGGTGATGGAGGCGCCCACCGGTCAGCGCTTCTGCATCGTCAACCCGCAGCGGGGTCCGCTGGACGGGCGCGCCCCTGTCTGGCCCGACGACGACGGGCCCTCCCCTCCCCCGCTGCCGGCTAGAGGTGGAGCTCCGGACCGATGAGGAGCTGGACGGTCGACACGTAGTTGCTGCCGATCCACCCGGCCTCGAAGATCGCGTCGATGCCGATGCCCACCTTGGACTGGGCGAGGAGCGATGCCCCGAACCCCAGCCGGAACGCCCCGCCGACGTCGTTGACGCTGACGTTGGTCCCGGAGGTGTTGGCGCCATTCGCCGAGGCGATGTAGAGGCCGAAGCCGAGCCGGACGCGACCCTTGACGTCCGGGTTGGCATGCATCCCGAACAGCACGTCGAGGTGCGGCTCCCAGGTGGTGCTGCTGATGCTGTTGTTGGGGATTCCGGTGTAGGTCAGCGTGTAGTTCCCCCACATCACGTTCGCGCCGATGGACAGGCCGATGTTGCGCTTGAACCAGACGTCGAGATCGAGGTTCACGTCCGGCCAGACCGCGACGTAGCCCCCGGAGCACGAGTAGTAGGCGTAGTAGTAGCCGTAGTAGTAGCAGTAGTAGCCCTGGCTGGCGAAGGCCACGCCGCCCGAGGCCCGGATGGTGTACTCCGTCCTCTCGGGAGGAGGAGGCTGCACCGGAACGTAACGCGGCGGTGGGTAGTATTGCGGCGGCGGAGGCGGCGGGTAGTACTGAGGAGGTGGCGGTGGAGGAGGAGGCGGGACCGGCTGGCCGTAGTACTGCGCCGACGCCGGGTGTCCGAGGAGAAGAAGCGCTCCTGCGACAGCGAAGGTCCAGGCACTGGTGCGCATGTTGGCTCCCCTGATCCGCCCCTCCGGGCTCCGTTCCGACCCTAGCCGAACTGCCGGCGTGGCAACAGGAATCTCCGACGCGAGGCACCGAACATGAATTCACAGGAACAGGCCGCCGTCGTCGCCGTGGCCATGCTCGCCGCGGCCGCCGACGGCACACAGTCGCCCGCCGAACGGGCCCAGCTCGAGTCCCTGGCGGCGAGCGCCGGGATCACCGACCTCGAAGGCGTGGCGCAGCAGATGGCGGCCGGCCGGCTCCGGCTGGCCGACGTCGCCCGGCGCCTGGGCGATGACGCTGCACGCTGGCGCGCCTACGAGACCGCCCTGCTCGTCTGCAATGCCGACGGGCCGGCGAACGAGCGGGAGCAGGCGTTTCTGGTCGAGCTCCGCTCGGCCCTGGGGCTGGCTCCCGCCGCCACCCGGACGACCGAGGACGACCTCGGGGCGCTCGCCCGGGTCCCGGTCAGCGGGCCGGCCGGAACCGAGGCCGGGGTTGCCTCCGAGGCGGCCCTCGACGACGTCATCCTCCAGCAGGCGATGCTCACCGGGGCGCTGGAGATCCTCCCCGACGGCCTGGCCAGTCTGGCCATCCTGCCGCTCCAGCTCCGGCTCGTGTACCAGGTCGGCCAGCACTCCGGACGCTCCCTGGACATGGACCAGGTCAAGGACCTGGCCGGAACGCTGGGGATCGGCGCGGCCGCCCAGCTCGTGGAAGGGGTCGTCCGCAAGGTGCTCGGCGGGCTGACCGGCGGCCTGCTCGGCGGAGCCCTGGGGGGCGCCACCGGGGTGGCGGCGGGCGCGGCCGTCTCCTTCGCCACCACCTATGCGCTCGGGCACGTCGCCAAGCAGTACTACGCGCAGGGCCGCCAGCTGAGCGCGGAGGACCTCCGGGCGCTCTTCGCCCGTTTCCAGGAGGACGCGCGCGGCATCCTGCCCCGGGTCCAGGCGCAGATCCGCCGGCTGTCGGAGACGCTCAACGTCCAGGAGCTGGTCGATCAGCTCCGTCCGCGCTGAGACCGGCCGGGGCGCCGTCCGAGCGGGGACCCGCCGGGGACTCGGCGGCCTTGACCACGGTGACCGAGCATTCCGCCTCGGCGACGACCTTCGAGGAGACGCTGCCCATGTAGCGGCGCAGCGGCGAGCTCCCCCGCGAGCCGATGACCACCTGGTCGACCTGGTTCGTCGCCGCGAACTCGACGATGGCCGCCCCCACGTCCGGGCTCTCCAGCACGTGGAAGGTGATCCTCCCCGGCGGGAGCCCCAGGGGACGCGCCCAGTGCTTGAGCTCCACCAGGTGCTTGACCCTCAGGTTCTGACCGCCCTCGTCGGCGTTGCTCTCGATGGCGATGCGATGGGTGCGCACCACGGTGACGCACGCCAGCCGCGCGCCGGGCTCGGTGTCGAAGACCCTCCGGGCGGCGACGCGGAGCGCGGCGAGGAGCGCGTCGGAGGCCTGGGCCACGTCCACCGCCACCAGGACGATGGGCGCGCGGGCGAGCTGGCCGGCGGCCGATTGCCGGGGATCGCTCTCCGCGCCGACGCTGTGGAGCCAGCGCCGGGCGACCGTGAGCACGCCGTCCTGCCGCGTGCGCTCGGCGCGAGCGGTGAGCTTCACCTGCTCCGGGTGGGCCAGGTCGAAGGCCGCCTGGGCAGCGGTGTCGTACCGGCGGGCCGGGTCAGGCTCCAGGCAGCGGAGGATGATCTCCTGGAGGAAGCCGGGCAATCCCGGGGCCAGTGCACGGGGGGGCACCGGGTCGCGGTAGAGCCGTCGGCGAAGGCCCCGCACGCTCACCGGATTCCCGAAGGGGCGAGTCCCGGTGGCCAGGTGGTAGAGGACGACGCCGAGGCCGAAGAGATCGCTCCGCGGGTCGTTGCGGATGTGGAGCACCTGCTCCGGGGAGATGTAGGGGCCGGTCCCCATCGGCAGCCGGAATTGCTCGGCGAGCAGGTCGGGGAGGCGGTCATGGCGGGAGAAGCCGAAGTCGATCAGCACCGCCTCGCCGCTGGCGCGGAACATGACGTTGCTCGGCTTGAGGTCGAGGTGAATGACATGCTGGCCGTGGATGTCGTGCAGCGCGGCGGCCACCCGGGCGCCGACGCTGGCCACCTCCGCCGGCGGCAGCGGCGCATCGGCCAGGCGGGCGCGCAGCGAGGGTCCGGGGATGAGCTCCATGACCACGTAGGGCTGCGCCGGAAAGTCGGCCGCGGCGATGAAGCGTGGCACGTGCACCCCGGACAGGGTGGGCAGGATCATCTTCTCCACCTCGAAGCCCACCACCGCCGTCGGGTCCCCTCCCTCGGTGAGCTGGGGGAGCTTCATCACCATCGGCGGGTGGTCCGGACGGCCGGACACGCGCCAGAGCGTGGCCATGCTCCCGGTGTGGATCTGCTCCTCGAGGCGAAAGCCGTCGATGACCAGTCCCGGCGCGAGTGGAGGCAGGGGCATCGGCGTCAGATCCCGGACTCGAGCCGGTTGCCCAGCCGTTCGGGGAGACCGGCGGCGCGGACCTTGGCCGCCGCCGACTCGGAGTCGTAGGGAACCCGGAAGTAGGTGAGCATGCCGGTCGCCTCGTCGAAGAGCGCGTAGCAGGCGGCCGGGTTCCCGTCCCGCGGCTGTCCCACCGACCCCGGGATGCCCAGCCAGCGACGCCGCGGGCCGAGCGGAATGCCGCCCCCGGGCACGGGCTGGAAGGCCGACACCCGGCCGTCCTCGGTCATGTGAAAGAGCGTCGGATCGTGGACGTGCCCGCAGAAGGTGACCCGGCAGCGCGTGGCGCGCAGGCTCCGTCCGGCGTCGTAGGCTCCGAGCACGTAGGCCCAGCCTCCCGGATCCCAGGCGTTGGCGTGGACGTAGAGGCAGTCACCGGCCTGCACCGTCAGGGGAAGCGCGGCCAGGAAGGCGAGCTGCGGCCCGGACAGGTGCGCCCGGGTCCACTCGACGACCCTCCGGGCGTCGGGGTGCATCGCGTGGCGGGGGCCCTGGGCCACGGCCTGGTCGTGGTTGCCGAGCACGGCCAGCGCGCCGCGCTCGACGGCGGCCATCACCGTCTCCGCCACCGGCCCGGGGTCGGCCCCGTACCCCACCAGGTCGCCGAGGAAGACGTACCCCTGGGCGCCCTGCGCGCGCGCGTGCTCGAGGCAGGCGGCGAGCGCCTCCCGGTTGGCGTGGACGTCGGCGAGCAGGGCACGGCGCATGGCCCGGTCGGCCCGACTCTAGTCGAGCCGGAGCGGAAATCGCCCCCGGCCAGGGCGTGCCCCTACGCCAGCGAGCGCATCACCTCGTCGAGCACCGCCCTGGGCGGCCGGACCTTCGCCTCGGGCAGCGTGGCCAGCGGCTCCTCGGTCACCCCGAGCAGGTCGTGGAAGGTCGGCGCCTCGGTGTTGACGTAGAGGACCCCGGTGAGCACCTCACCCCCGGCCTGCGCTTCGAGGATGCGCCGGACGGCTCCCATCTTGTCGCGCGGGTCGTAGCTCTCCTCGAGCTTGTGGAGCTGCAGCCGCGACCCGTCGTGCAGCCGGACGTCGGTCACCGTCCCCGGGTCGTACTCGATGCCGATGTCCTCGAAGGACGGCACGAACGACAGCTCGTGGACCGGCTCGTCGTGATCCTTGGTGTAGGCGTAGGACTTGGTCGACCCCTCGTGATCGTTGAAGGCCACGCAGGGCGAGATCACGTCGAGCATCGCCGTCCCGCGGTGGGCCGCCGCCCCCTTGAGCATCGCCGAGAGCTGCTTCCGGTCACCGGAGAAGCTCCGGCCGACGTAGGTCGCCCCCAGCTGGATGGCGAGCAGGCAGGTGTCGATGGGCGGAAGCTCGTTGACCACGCCGTTCTTGAGCGTCGATCCCAGGTCGGCGGTGGCGCTGAACTGGCCCTTGGTCAGCCCATACACGCCGTTGTCCTCGATGATGTAGACCATGGGTAGGTTGCGCCGCATGAGGTGCACGAACTGCCCGATGCCGATGGAGGCGGTGTCGCCGTCGCCGGACACTCCCAGGGCGAGCAGGCTCCGGTTGGCGAGCAACGCCCCGCTGGCCACCGAGGGCATCCGGCCGTGGAGCGAGTTGAAGCTGTGGGACCGGCTCATGAAATAGGCCGGGCTCTTGGAGGAGCAGCCGATGCCGGAGAACTTCGCCACCCGCTCCGGCTTGATCCCCAGCTCGAACATGGCGTCGAGGATGCGCTCGCTGATGGCGTTGTGGCCGCAGCCGGCGCAGAGGGTGGACTTGGCCCCCTTGTAGTCGGACAGCGTCAATCCGGCCCGGTTGGTCTTGGGGGTGGGCTCGGCCATCAGCGTGCCTCCAGGACGGCGATCTCGTCGGTGACGCTCCGCGCATCGAGCGGCAGCCCGGGAATGTGGGCGATGGAGCGGAGCCGCGGGCCGAGCTCGGCGGGGAGGTCGAGCCGGAGCAGGGCGTCCAGCTGCCCGTCCCGGTTCTGCTCCACCACGTAGACCCGCGGGTGCTTCTTGACGAAGGCCTCCACCTCCCGGCTGAAGGGATAGGCGCGGACCCGAAGGTAATCGGTGTCGAGGCCCTTCTCGCGCCGGAGCTGGTCACGGGCCTCGACCACGGCATGATGGCTCGAGCCGTAGGCCAGGATGCCCACCTCCGCGCTGCCGCCCTCGAGCACCGGCCGGGGAAGCTGCTCCCGGGCGTTGTCCAGCTTGCGCTCCAGCCGGGCCAGGTTGCGCTCCCAGTCGTCCGACCGCTCCGAGTACTGGGCCTTCTCGTTGTGACCGGTGCCGCGGGTGAAGTACGCGGCCGCCGGGTGATCGGTCCCGGGCAGCGTCCGGTAGCCGACCCCGTCGCCGTCGACGTCGCGGTAGCGCTCGAAGCCGCCCAGTCGCTCCAGGTCCTCCCGGGAGAGCACCTTCCCGCGCTGAATCGGCTCCTCCGGGTAGACGAAGGGGTCGGCCATCCAGTTGTTCATCCCCAGGTCGAGGTCGGAGAGGACGAAGACCGGCGTCTGGAAGCGCTCGGCGACCTGGAAGGCCTCCACCCCCATGGAGAAGCACTCCTCCACCGAGCCCGGGAAGAGCAGGATGTGCCGCGTGTCGCCGTGGGAGAGGAAGGCAGTGGAGAGGACGTCGCCCTGGGAGGTCCGCGTGGGCAGGCCGGTGGACGGCCCGACGCGCTGCACGTCCCAGATCACCGCCGGCACCTCGGCGAAATATCCGAGGCCGGCGAACTCGCTCATCAGGGAGATGCCCGGCCCGGCGGTGGCGGTCATCGCCCGCGCGCCTGCCCAGCCCGCCCCGATGACCATGCCCACCGCGGCCAGCTCGTCCTCGGCCTGCACCACCGCGTAGCTCGCCTTCCCGTCCGGGCCGATCCGGTA
>DASPUU010000108.1:0-3446 GCA_035622755.1 Myxococcaceae bacterium | reverse complement strand
GCCGTTCGGCAGGGCGACCCCGACCTCTACGCGCGCTACGCCGAGGCGGCCAACGACGAGAGCACCGCTCCGGCCACCCTGCGGGGGATGCTGGAGATGGCCACCGACCGCTGCACGCCGGTGCCCCTGGAGGAGGTCGAGCCGGCCACGGCGCTTCTGAAGCGCTTCGTCACCGGAGCCATGTCCTTCGGGAGCATCAGCGCCGAGGCCCACGAGACGCTGGCCATCGCCATGAACCGCATCGGCGGACGGAGCAACTCCGGCGAGGGCGGCGAGGAGGCGCGGCGCTACGAGCCGGACGCAAACGGCGACCTGCGCCGGAGCGCGATCAAGCAGGTGGCCTCGGCCCGCTTCGGGGTCACCGCCGAGTACCTGGTCAACGCCGACGAGCTGCAGATCAAGATCGCCCAGGGGGCCAAGCCGGGCGAGGGCGGCCAGCTTCCCGGCCACAAGGTCGACGAGCGCATCGCCAAGGTGCGCTGCTCCACGCCCGGGGTGACGCTCATCTCCCCGCCTCCCCACCACGACATCTATTCCATCGAGGACCTGGGGCAGCTCATCTACGACCTCCAGTCGGTCAACCCCCCGGCGCGGGTGAGCGTGAAGCTGGTGAGCGAGGTGGGTGTGGGGACGGTGGCCGCCGGGGTGGCCAAGGCCGGCGCCGGCTGCGTGGTCATCGCCGGCTACGAGGGCGGGACCGGGGCCTCGCCGGTGTCGAGCATCAAGTACGCCGGGCTGCCCTGGGAGCTGGGGCTGGCCGAGACTCAGCAAGTCCTGGTCCAGAACCGGATGCGCGACCGGATCCGCGTCCAGGTCGACGGGGGCCTGCGCACCGGACGGGACGTGGTGCTGGCCGCGCTCCTCGGGGCGGAGGAGTTCGGGATGGCCACCGCCTCCCTGGTGGCGCTGGGCTGCATCATGCTCCGCAAGTGCCACCTCAACACCTGCTCGGTGGGCATCGCCACCCAGGACCCGGAGCTGCGCAAGCACTTCCAGGGCTCGCCGGAAGGGGTGGTGCACTTCTTCTGCTTCGTCGCCGAGGAGGTGCGCCGCCTCCTCGCCCAGCTCGGGGCACGGACCCTCGACGAGGTGGTGGGCCGCGTCGACCTGCTCCGGCCGCGGGCGAATCCTCCACACTGGAAGGCGCGCGCGCTGGACATCTCGGCGCTGCTCGCCCCACCCCGCGCCGCGCCGGACATCGCCCGGCGCTGCCTCAGCGTCCAGCACAAGGACGTCTCCGACCACCTCGACCACGAGCTCCTCCGCCGCACCCGGGTCACCGTGGACGGCGGGCCTCCGACGATGGTCGTCCTGCCGGTGCGCAACGCGCACCGGGCGGTGGGCGCCATGCTCAGCGGGGAGATCGCCCGGCGACGGGGAAGCATCGGGCTCCCCGACGACAGCATCCGCGTCCGGCTGCGCGGCTCGGCCGGGCAGAGCCTGGGCGCCTTCCTGGCCGCCGGGGTGACCCTGGAGCTGGAGGGCGACGCCAACGACTATGCCGGCAAGGGGCTGTCCGGGGGGAGGATCATCATCCGGCCGCCGGCCGCCAGCCGGTTTGCGCCGGAGGAGAACGTGGTGGCGGGAAACACCATGCTCTACGGCGCCACCTCGGGCGAGGTGTTCGTCTCCGGGCTCGCCGGCGAGCGCTTCGCCGTCCGCAACAGCGGCGCGACGGCGGTGGTGGAGGGGGTGGGCGACCACGGCTGCGAGTACATGACCGGCGGCGTGGTGGTGGTGCTCGGGCCCACCGGTCGCAATTTCGCCGCCGGGATGAGCGGCGGAGTGGCCTTCGTGCTCGACCGGGAGCGTCGCTTCCGGGCCCGCTGCAACACCTCGATGGTGGAGCTGGAGTCGCTCGTCGACGAGTCGGACATCTGGCTCGTCTACGGGCTGGTGGAGAGCCACCTCCGCCACAGCGGGAGCCCGCTCGCGCGCCGGGTCCTCGACAACTGGCAGCACCTGGTCCCCCACTTCGTGAAGGTGCTCCCCACCGACTACAAGCGCGTGCTCCAGGCGAGGCGCGCGGCCATGCGGCCGCCGTCGACCCAGCCCCGGCTCCGGGTGGTGGAGGGCTGACCACCTTGGGCAAGGCGACCGGCTTCGTCGAGTGGCCGCGCCTGGCGCCCGAGAAGCGCTCCAGGTCGGAGCGGCTCCACGACTGGGCGGAGTTCACCCAGGCCTGGCCGGAGACCGCCGCGCGCCAGCAGGCCGGCCGGTGCATGGACTGTGGCGTTCCCTTCTGCCACCAGGGCTGCCCGCTCGGGAATCCCATCCCCGACTTCAACGAGCACGTCTACCGGGACCGCTGGGAGGCCGCCTTCCTGGCCCTCAACGGCACGAACAATTTCCCGGAGTTCACCGGACGGCTCTGCCCCGCCCCCTGCGAGGCGGCCTGCGTGCTGGCCATCGACCAGGAGGCGGTGGCCATCGAGCACGTGGAGAAGGAGATCGCCGAGCGGGCCTTCCGCGAGGGCTGGGTCCGCGCGCGCGCCCCGGCCATCCGCACTGGCAAGACGGTGGCGGTGGTGGGGAGCGGCCCGGCCGGGCTGGCGGCGGCGGCCCAGCTCAACCAGGCGGGCCACACGGTGACCGTCTACGAGCGCGCGCCGGCCCTGGGGGGCCTGCTCCGCTACGGCATCCCCGATTTCAAGCTGGAGAAGTGGGTCATCGACCGGCGGCTGGCCATCCTCGAGGAGGAGGGGGTGCGCTTCCGGACGGGCGTCGACGTGGGCCGCGACCCGACCTTCGACGCCCTCCGCGCGACCCATGATGCGCTCCTGCTCGCCGTCGGTGCGCAGAAGCCGCGCGAGCTGGACGTTCCCGGCCGCGAGCTGGCCGGGGTGGTGCGGGCCATGGACTTCCTCGAAGCGCAGAACCGGCGGCTGGCCGGGCAGCTGGTGCCGGTGGATGCACCGCATGCTGGAGGAAGGCGGGTGATCATCCTCGGCGGCGGCGACACCGGCTCGGATTGCCTGGGGACGGCGCTGCGGCAGGGGGCACGCGAGGTCAGGCAGGTCGAGCTCCTCCCCGTGCCGCCTCGCGAGCGGGCGGCGGGCAACCCCTGGCCGCAATGGCCGCTCGTCTTCCGGACCTCCTCCAGCCAGGAGGAGGGCGGCGAGCGGGACTTCGGGCTCCTCACCCGGCGGCTCGAGGGGCGCGACGGGCGCCTGGAGTCGCTCCACGCCGTGCAGGTGGAGACGCTGCGCCAGGCGACCGGCGGGATGCGGTTCGTCGAGGTGCCGGGAAGCGAGGTCGTCTTCCCGGTCGACCTGCTCGTCCTGGCCATGGGCTTCGTCGGACCAGAGCCGGAGCCGATGGCCGGTCAGCTCGGGCTGGAGCTGGACGCGCGGGGGAACGTCCGCGTGGACGGCCGGTTCCAGACCTCGGTGCCCGGAATCTTCGCCGCCGGGGACGCGAGCCGGGGGGCGAGCCTCATCGTCTGG
>DASPUU010000107.1:0-9084 GCA_035622755.1 Myxococcaceae bacterium | reverse complement strand
GAGGCGGTGCTGCGCCATCTTGAGCACCGAGTGCGCGCCGAATGCGGCGGCGGTGCCGCCCACGACCCACATCCCCACCGTGTCCACCGGCGCGGAGATCCCGAATCCCTCCACGTCGGGGAGGTGGCGGTAGAAGGGAGTCATCTTGTCCCAGAAGTCCGGCTCGGCGCAGCCGATGCACGGGTGCCCGCAGCCGATGGGCCAGTTGGTTCCCTCGTTCCACCGGACGGTGGGGCAGTTCTGGTGGGTGACCGGGCCCTTGCAGCCCATCTTGAACAGGCAATAGCCGTTGCGGTGACCCTCGTCGCCCCAGGCCTCGACGTACTGGCTCTGGTCGAAGTGGGCGCGGCGCTCGCAGTTGTCGTGGATGGTCTTCCCGTAGGCGAACAGCGGCCGGCCCACGCCATCCACCGGCGGCCAGCGCTTGAAGGTCAGGTAGTAGCTGACCAGGGCCACCAGGTTGGCGGCGTTGGCCGGGCAGGCGGAGAGGTTGATCAGGTTCTTCACCCCGGGCACCGCGTCAGCGACGCCCAGCGCGCCGGTGGGATTGGGCGCCGCCGCCGGCAGCCCACCGTAGGTGGCGCAGGTTCCCATGGCGATGGTGGCCGCCGCTCCGCCGCACACCTCGCGGGCGATGGCCAGGGCCGACCGGCCGCCGATGGTGCAGTAGGCCCCGTTGGCCCCGGTGGGGATGGAGCCCTCCACCACGCAGAGGTACTCGCCCTTGTTGGTCTTGACCACCCCGTCCAGGGCCGCCTCGGCCTGGCTCCCGGCGGCGGCCATCACCGTCTCGTGGTAGTCGAGCGAGAGGAGGTCGAGGATCACCTCTCCGGCGGTGGGAGCGCTGGCGCGCAGGAAGGATTCGGTGTTCCCGCAGCAGTCCTGGAATTCCAGCCAGACGAGGATGGGTTTCTTCGCCTTGCTCAGCGCGGCGGCGATCTTCGTCGCCGCCGAGGACGGCAGCGCGAACATGCTGGCGATGCCTCCGCAGAAGAGGATGAAATCCCGGCGGCTCACGCCTCGCCGCCGCAGCTCTCCGACCAGCCAGCCCTCGCCAGTGCTCATCGACGTCGCTCCCTCTCCGGTTGCCAGACGTCCGTGCGCAGGGCGCACCGGGCGCGCAAAGTCCGGTCCAGGACCTGCAAGACCGATTCCGGGCGGGCCCCCGGGCTCACCCCGGCCGTCTCCGGCCGGATTCGGCATCGAGTGCGGGGGGAGTCCCCGCCCCGCGCAAAGCCTGCGGTTCGGGGACTTCCAGCTCGATGCGCTCGAGCAGAAGCTCGTCCCCGGCCGCCAGCCGGCCGGGCGCCGCGCACTCCGGGCAGCGGAGCACCGCCCCGCGCTCCAGCGTCCGCCCGCACCGGCTGCACACCCAGGAGGCGGGGATCCGCCGCAGCGCGAGCTTGGCCTCGCCGAGATGACCGGCGCTCCGGAAGGTGTCGAAGGCGGTGGCGAAGAGGTCGGGATCGACGCCGGCCAGCTCGCCCACCCCGACCATGATGCGCACCACCCGGCTCGCGCCGCGGGCCCGGGCCTGTCCGGTCACCTGGGCGATGAGGTCCTGCACCAGGGAGTACTCGTGCATCGCTCAGGGCTCCGGGAAGCGGGGAGGGCGCTTGGCGAAGAAGGCGTCGATGCCCTCGGCGAACTCCGGGCCGTCGGCGCTCCGGACGAGGTTCTCCAGCTCCCGGTCGAGGTGGTAGCCGAGACGCTCCACGCCGGCGGCCTCGTTGAGCAGCGCCTTGGCGGCGGCGAAGGCCCGCGTCGGGCCGGCCGCCAGCCGGCGGGCCACGCCCAGCACCTCGGCGTCGAATCCCTCGACGGGGAACACCCCGGTCACCAGTCGGGCCGCTTGGGCGGCGCGCGCGTCCAGGCGCTGGCCGAGCAGGGCCAGCTCCAGGGCGAAGCGGAGGCCCACCAGGCGCGGGAGCAGGAAGGTCGAGCTCTCGGCGCCGGAGAGCCCGGTCTTGGCGTAGGCCCACTCGAAGGTGGCGCGCTCCGAGGCGAAGACCAGGTCGCAGGCCATGGCCAGGCCGAAGCCCCCGGCGGCGCACGAGCCGTCGACGGCGGCCAGGAAGGGCTTCGGCGCGGCGCGGATCTCGGAGATGGTGCTGTGCAGGTACTCGAGGATCTGCTTGAAGACCTCGCCGTAACCCGGCCGCACCGGCCGCGCGGCGGGGGAGAGGTAGCGGAGCTGCTCCGGGTCGCCTCCGGCGCGGATGAACTTGAGATCGGCCCCGCTGCAGAACATCCCCGGGCATCCGCGCAGCACCACCGCCCGCACCGCCCGGTCCCGCGCCAGCTGGAGCCCGGCCCGGCGCAGGTCCTGGGCGGTCTCCACGTCCAGAGCGTTGAAGCGCTCCGGGCGGTGGATGGTCAGCACCCCGACCCCGGCCTCCACCTCGGTGCGGATGTGCGTCATCGGGGTTCCTTCAGCAGATGCGCGGGAGGGGCTCTCCCTCCGGCTCGGTGAGCAGCCGGCGTCCGAGCCCGGTGTCGAGGATGATGCGGCCCCGGTGCTCGGTGATGCAGGTGCCGACCACGGCCGCCTCGCGGCCGAGGGGATGGGCGCGGAGCGCCTCCAGGACGCGGTTCACCGCGTCGGGCCGGACTCCGAGCACCGCCTTCCCCTCGTTGGCCACGTGGAGCGGGTCGATGCCGAGGAGCTCGGCCGCGGCGCGGACCGGTCCGGTGAGGGGGATGCGGCGCTCCTCGAGCACCACCCCCACCCCGCTCTTCTCCGCCATCTCGTGGAGCGCGCTGGCCAGCCCCCCGCGGGTAGGGTCCTTCATGGCCACCACGTCGGCCCCGCCGGCGGCCAGGGCCTCGCGCACCAGCGAGTTGATGGGCGCCACGTCCGAGCGCAATTCCCCCTGGAGGTCGAGCTTGTGGCGGGCGGCGAGCACGGCGAAGCCGTGGTCGGCCAGGGTCCCGGTGACCAGGATCCGGTCGCCCGGCCGCAGCCCGGAGTCGGGGACCACCCGGTCGGTGAAGGCCACCCCGGCGGTGTTGAGCACCAGGCCGTCCAGCTCGCCCCGTCCCATGACCTTGGTGTCGCCGGTGACGATGGGAGCGGCCGCCTCGCGCGAGGTGGCGCGGATGGAGGCCTGGACCGCCTCGAGCTGGGCGGCGGGGAAGCCGTCCTCGACGATGACCGAGCAGGTGAGCGCCAGCACCTCGGTGGCGCCCATCATGGCCAGGTCGTTCACCGTGCCGGAGACCGAGAGGCGGCCGATGTCCCCGCCAGGGAAGAAGAGCGGATGGATGACGTGCGAGTCGGTGGTGAGCACCAGCCAGCGGTCGCCGACCCGGAGCGCCGCCCCGTCGTCCATGGCGGCGAGGCCGATCCCCCCGCTCGGCGTCTCCGCCCCGTCGAGGAAGACCTGCTCGATGAGCGCTCGCATCGCCCGGCCGCCGGCGCCGTGCTTCAGGGTGATGCGTTCACCGATGGGAAGCTGGGCTTTCACGGGCGGACCTCGCCGGCGGTGCGCAGCTCGGGATGGCCGCCATAGGTGTGCCAGATGCGGCAGGTGCCCTCGCTGCTCACCATGCACGCACCCACCGGCGCCTCGGGCTGGCATTCGCGGCCGAAGAGCGGGCAGTCGGTGGGGGACTTGAGCCCGGCCATGATCTCCCCGCACAGGCAGCGCTGGACCAGGGCCGCCGGGGCGAAATCCCAGAGGCGGGAGACGTCGATGCGGAAGCGCCGCCGGGCGTCGAGGTGCGCCCACTCGTCGGTGAGGCGCAGGTTCCCGTTGGGAACATGGGCGATGCCCCGCCAGCGGCCGCCCAGCGGCCGGAAGACGCGCCACAGCTGCGCCTGCGCGGCCAGGTTCCCCTCCCGGGTGACGCAGCGGGGGTACATGTTGTCCACCGCCGGGGTACCGGCCCGGATGAGCTCCACCAGCCGGACCAGCCCGGCGAGGATGTCCAGCGGCTCGAAGCCGGCCACCACCACCGGCAGCCGGTGCCGCGCGACGAAGGGCTCGAACACTCCCCAGCCGGTGATCGTCGCCGCGTGGCCGGCGGCGAGGAAGCCCTCCACCCGGGTCTCCGGCATCTCGGCCACGATTTCCATCACCGGCGGGATGTACTTGTGAGCGGAGAGGACGGAGAAGTTGGGCGGCGGCCCGCGGAGGATCTCCGCCGCGGTGGCCACGGCGGTGGTCTCGAAGCCGGTGGCGAAGAAGACCAGCTCCTCGTCGAGCTCCCGGGCCAGCTCCACCGCCTGGGAGACGCTGTAGACCACGTCCACCCTGGCGCCCGCCGCCCGGGCATCGGCCAGCGATCCGGCCGAGCCGGGGACCTTGAGCATGTCGCCGTAGGTCGCCAGCCGGACGCCCTGCTGGGCCAGCGCCACGCCCTCATCGACCTCCGGGACGTCGGTGATGCAGACCGGGCACCCGGGGCCCATGATCACCTCCAGCGCCCGGGGCAGGATGTGTCGCAGCCCGAAGCGGGCGATGGCCTGCTCGTGGCTTCCACACACGTGCATCACCGCCACCGGGGCGCGGCCGATCTCCCCGGTCAGCCGCTCGAGGCGCTCGGCCAGGGCCTTGCCCTGGGCCGGGTCGCGGAACTTGAGCTCGCGGACCTCCTCGTCAGAAGCGAGGGTCACAGGGTCTCCACCATCCCGGGCCGGCGGCCTGGAGCTCGGAGCGGACGTCGGTGGCCATCAGGTCCGCCTCGTTCTGCTTCTGGAGCAGCTCCTGGTAGAGCTGGAGCGTGGCCGCGCCCTCCTCGGCCGGGATCCGGCGGATGGCGAACCCCACGTGGTTGAGGACGTAGTCGCCGGGCGTCACCGGAGCGTCCACCACGTCGAGGCGGACCTGCTTCTTGACCCCCCAGAAATCGACCGTGGCCGAGAGCCCCTCGACCACCAGCACCCTTCCCGGAACACCCAGGCACATCGCGTCACCCTCCTGTCACTGCCTCTGTCCGTGAAATGGCATCGGCCACCACCGCCTGTCCGAGCGCGATGCCTCCGTCCCCCGGAGGGACCTGCCGGTGGAGCCGGACGTCCACCCCCGGGCCGAGCTCGGCCACCAGGCCCTCGGCGAGCCTCGGGTTCTGGAAGCAGCCCCCGGTGAGCACCACCGGCATCGGCCCGCGCTGCTCGAGCACTCCCCTGACCATGGCCGCCGTGCCCCGGGCGAGCGTGTTGTGGAAGCGCGCGGAGATGGTCGCGGCCGGCACTCCGCCGATGACCTCGGCCACCGCCTCCTGGACCATGAGGCGGAGGTCGAGGCGCGTGGGCGTGACGCTGCGGTCGATGCAGTAGCCGTAGGCCCGGCGCTCGGCCGGGTCGGCGACCAGGTTCCAGGCCAGCGCCACCTCTCCCTCGAAGGTCGCCTCGGAGAGGCCGAGCCCGAGGGCCCCGAGCGCATCGAAGTACCGGCCCGCCCCGTGCGCCCACGGGGAGTTCAGGCCTCGCTCGAGCATCTGTTCCACCCGGGTCCGGCGCTCGGCCGGAATGGCGCGGAAGAGGGGGATGTCGTCCAGGGGTGGATGGCCGCCGAAGGCGTCGTGGACCAGGGCCAGGGCGATGCGCCACACCTCGCGGATGGCGCGGTCGCCCCCGGCGAGCCGCACCGGCCGCAGCGTGCCCACCCGCTGGTACTGGGCGAGCGTGGCCACCAGCACCTCGCCACCCCAGGCGGTTCCGTCCGGTCCGTAACCCGTTCCGTCGAAGGCCACCCCCACCACCGGCCCGGCGAGCCCGTGCTCGGCCATGGCGCTGGCGACGTGGGCATGGTGATGCTGCACGGCCACGTGCACCGGCTCGGGACGTTCCCGGGCGAAGCGGGTGGAGACGTAGTCCGGGTGGAGGTCGTGGGCGATGACCTGCGGATGGAGGTCGAGGAACCGCTCCATCCGGGAGATGGCCTCCCCGTAGGCCACCAGCACTTCCGGGTCGTCGAGGTCCCCGACGTGCGGGCCGAGCACGGCCGAGTCCCCGGAGGCGAGGCAGAAGGTGTTCTTCAGCTGGGCGCCGCAGGCGAGCACCGGGCGCTGCACCGTCCGACCCAGCGGGATGGCGCCCGGCACGTACCCGCGCGAGCGCCGGAGCAGGACCGGTGCCCGGTTGACCACCCGCACCACCGAATCGTCGCAGCGGGTGACGATGTCCCGGTCATGGACGACGAACAGGTCGGGGATTCCCTGGAGCCGGGCCAGGTCCGATTCCCGGAAGGCGATGGGCTCGTCGGAGAGGTTGGCCGAGGTCATCACCAGGGGCCGGCCGGTGTCGGCCAGGAGCAGATGGTGGAGGGGGGAGTAGGCGAGCATCAGGCCGACCAGCGGATTGTCCGGGGCGACCTCCTCGGCCAGGTCGGAGCCTGGCCTCCGGTGCGCCAGGAGGATGGGGCGCTCCGGGGACTCGAGCAGCCGGCACTCGACCGGCGAAAGGTCGGCCAGGTGGTGCGCCTCGGCCAGGGTCCGGACCATGACCGCGAAGGGCTTCCGGTCGCGATGCTTGCGGAGCCGGAGCCGGGCCACCGCCTCGGCCGAGGTGGCATCGCAGGCCAGATGGAAGCCTCCGATGCCCTTCAGCGCGACGATGCCGGCGGTCTTTAGGAGGGCGGCCGCCGAGCGCAGCGGGTCGTCGGAGGAGAGCTCTTGCCGCTCGGCCGTGAGGAGGCGCAGCCGCGGTCCGCATCGCGGGCAGGCGTTGGGCTGGGCATGGAAGCGCCGGTCCTCGGGGTCCTCGTACTCCCGGCGGCAGGCCTCGCACATCGGGAAGCGGGCCATCGAGGTGGCCGGCCGGTCGTAGGGAACGTCGAGGGCGATGGTGAAGCGCGGCCCGCAGTTCGTGCAGTTGGTGAACGGGTAGCGGAAGCGGCGGTTCTCCCGGTCGAAGATCTCCCCGATGCAGTCCGGGCAGGTGGCCAGGTCCGGGGGAATGGACGTCCGCCGCTGCTCGCCGGGCCGGCTGGCGGCGATGACGAAGGCCTCCGCGCGCCGCGCCGGGATGGGCTCCCAGCTGAGCCGGCGGATGGCGGCCGCCGGCGGAGGGCTGGCCTCGATGAGCTCGAGGAAGCGGTCGAGCGCTCCCTGGTCGCCGAAGGCCTCGATGGTCACCCCGCGGGCGTCGTTGTGGACCTCCCCGCCGATGCCCAGTCCCCGCGCCAGGCGCCAGATCCACGGCCGGAACCCGACTCCCTGGACCGTTCCCAGAACCTCGATGCGGCGTCCTTCGAGCTCCATCTTGGATGGCCCCATCGGTCAGAGAGCCGGGGCGTGTCGACGGACCGCGCCGGGGGTGCGCAAGTAGGTGTCGAAGGCCGAGGCCACCGTGCGCAGGAGCAGCTGGCCGTCGCCGCTCACCCGGAGGCGAGCCTGGTCTCGCACCAGGAGCCCGTCGTTCTCCAGGCGGCGGAGGAGGAGCGCCTCCTCGTCGAGGCTCCCGCCCAGGGCGCCCGGGTGCTCCCGGGCGACGGCCTCGAGGTCGACCTCGAGCCGGCAGAAGAGCTGCATGATCAGGTCCCGGCGGGCCTCGTCCTCGGCGCTCAGGGTGTGACCGCGGACGATGGGGAGCCGGCCGGCCTCCAGGAGATCCGCCCAGCGGTGGACCTCGCGCTCGTTCTGCAAGTACGTGCCGGCGACGTCGGAGATGGCCGAGGGGCCGAAGGCGAGCACGTCGCTGTCTGCGCAGGTGGTGTAGCCCATGAAGTTCCGCCGCAGCGTCCCCGCGGCGCGCGCCCGGCACAGCTCGTCCTCGGGCAGGGCGAAGTGATCGAGCCCGACGTAGAGGTAGCCGGCGGCGAGGAGGCGCTCCAGGGCCCGCTCGAACAGCGCCAGCCGCAGGTCGGGACCGGGGAGCTCCTCGGCGGAGAACTGGCCCTGCCGCTTCTTCAGCGACGGGACGTGGGCGTAGCCGAAGAGGGCAATCCGGTCCGGCCGCAGCTCCTCGACGCGATCCAGGGTCCGGCTGAATCCCTCCACGCTCTGGAGCGGCAGCCCGTACATGAGGTCGACGTTGACGCTGACGAAGCCGAGGTCGCGCGCCAGCACCACCAGGTCCCTGGTCTGCTCGAAGGGCTGGATGCGGTTGACCCGCGCCTGCACGCGGGGGTCGAAGTCCTGGACCCCCATGCTCACCCGGTTGAAGCTCAGGCGAGCCAGCGTCCGCATCTGCTCGGGGCTGGTGACGGGCGGGTGAATCTCGATCGACGCCTCGGCGTCCGGCTTCCAGGCGAAGCGGCGCCGCAGCGCGGCGACGAGCCGGGTGAGCTGGGCGGGGTCGAGATAGGTCGGGGTCCCGCCGCCGAGGTGGAGCTGGACCACCTCGGGAATGCGCGGGAGCAGGTCCGATACCCGCTCGATCTCCACCTCCAGCGCGCGCAAGTAGCGCTCGACGAGCGCCTCATTGCGCGTCACCAGCATGTTGCATCCGCAGTAGAAGCAGAGTTTCCGGCAGAACGGGACGTGGACGTAGAGGGAGAACGGGCGTTCTCCGGTTCGACCGAGCGCGGCGCGGATGTCGTCTCCGGTGATGCCCTCGCGCCAGTGGTTGGCCGACGGGTAGCTCGTGTAGCGGGGGATCGGCTCGGAGCCGTAGCGCTCGAGGAGAGCGCGGCGTCGTGCCGTGATGTCCGGGGCCTCCATCGCCCGCGACCCGGCTGCAATCGATGTACCCCCGAGTCCGCCCTCCTCATAGTATGAAGGCCGGGGAAATGTGGCGTCGGTAGCGATGCGAGCCGCAGGGATTGCGCGCCGCCCTGCTCGTCCGAACGCTTTGCGCGACCCGTGGAGCCGCGCTGGAGAGTGGACCGATGGCCTCGCACTTGCTCTACGCCGCGGCCATGAAGTGCGAGGGGTTCGTGAGCTCAAGCGCTGAGAGGCATTCCGGGCATATCCGCCAGGCCGAACTCGAAGGCCCCGCGCACTCTTTGCGTCACGCCGCTGAGAGCGCGCAGCGGGCGATGCACCAGACCTGGAGATTCGTGCACCGAGCGAGAAGGAGACCGTCATGTGTCGCTCCCTGTTGATCGCATTCGCAGCCATCTCCCTCGCCGCATGCAGTGGCTCGCAGGGAGCCCAGGGGCCAGCGGGGCCGACCGGGCCGGAGGGACCGGCGGGTCC